>JAYVNF010000211.1:0-1606 GCA_043758575.1 Rhodoferax sp. | reverse complement strand
CCCATGGCAGGAAACACCTACACAACAAGGCGGACAAGTCCACCCGGGGGTAGAGGGCACAAAGAGTTGCGAGCCCTCTCGCTGCGCAGTCCAATAGCGGCCTGGGCACGGCGCCCACGCTGCGTCCGGATTCAGCAAGGCTCGCAATGCCGCAACCGTGGCAGAAGGAGAAATATGAACAAGCAAGATCCCCCCACCACCTTTGGCGTGTTCAAGCCGGTAGGGCACACGCTGTTTGCCTTTCACACCCAGGACCAGTTGCAGACTGCCATGCGCTCGCTGGCGGCGATGGGCTTTGCGGCGGCCTCCATGGTGCAGTACAGCCCGCAGGAGATGCTGCTCCTGGCCGACGGCGAGTTGATGGCAGCAGGGCCCTTGGCCAACTTCGGCTACGAGCTGGACCTGCTGCACCACCACAAGACACTGGCGCAGCAGGGCTGTGGCTTTCTGGTGGTGCACGCGCCGGGAGAGGCTCTGGCCAACCGCGTGGCCACACTGGTGGCTACGCTGCAGCCGGCCTCGGCGCAGCACTATGGCCGCTTTCTGATCCAGGACCTGACCGAGACCGCTCCCGGCGCTGTGTGAGCAGCGGGCGCATTGCCGCATGCAGCGCTGCGCTTCAGGTGGCGTGCCAACCCGACTTGAACACCTGTTGCACTTTTGGGAAGAAGTGCAACAGCACCACACAGCTCATCAGCCCGGCGAAGAAGCACCACACGGAGATGAACCAGGTGGAAAAAATCAACGAAGTGAGCAGCGCCGTGGCCACTGCAATCACCCCGAACAGGCGCACGCTGGGATGGCTTGACAGCAGCGGACTCAGGCAAGCGCCTATCAGGTACAGGCTGCTGGCCACCACCACATGCGTGTGGCTGAAGGCATAGGCAATGTGCTGCCCCTGCAGCTGCGCGGTGATGGGAATTTGCAGCATGGCCGAGAGCAGGAACATGCTGGTGACCAGGCCGGCCAGCGCGCAGCCGGCAATTGCCTTGCGCCGCCAGGCCACGGTTTCCATCAGGCCCACGGCCAGCGGCACAAAGATCGGCCAGAACACCTGGGAGAAGAGCGAGAAGGCCTGCGCCAACAAGCCCGGTGTCAGGCAGCTGGCCAGGGCCGTGGGGTCGCGCAGTTTCAGCCACAACAGACCTTCGAGAAACTGCTGTATGCCAAACAGCGCCGGCATCAGCGCGTAGGGCAGCTCACGGCGCGTGGGTTTTTGGTGCAAGGCCAGGCCACTGGCGGCCACCAGAAGGACGGCGGAACTGAAACTGGCGGTGGCGGAGAAACACATGCTGTGAAAATAGCACGCCCGGGCCTTTGCGCTCGGTGCGTTGACGCTCATTGGGGAGCAGACTCCAGCAGCGCCAGGGCTTGTTCAAAGTCAAAACCCTCGATGGCGGCGTCCAATTCGGCTGGACGCTGTACCAGGCTGCGCAGCACGGCGCGGTGCTGGTTCCATAGCTCTTGTGCGGAGGCATCGTCGGCGCGCAGGAGCTGGCGCAGGGCGTGCAGGGTCTGGATGCCGGCTTGGCGCTGCGCCGCACTCCACTGCGGGGCCTGCATGGGCGCCGCACCGGCTTCGTTTGGCAGCGCCTGGCGCAGTGCC
>JAYVNF010000210.1:0-5312 GCA_043758575.1 Rhodoferax sp. | reverse complement strand
AAATTCTGGCACTGGGCCTGCCTGTGGCCACCGAGTTTCTGGATCTGCTGAGCCCGCAGTTCATCAGCGAGTTGGTGAGCTGGGGCGCCATTGGCGCGCGCACCACCGAGAGCCAAAGCCATCGGCAACTGGCCAGCGGCCTGTCCTGCCCGGTGGGCTTTAAAAACGGCACGGATGGCGGCCTGAAGGTGGCCAGCGACGCCATCCAGGCGGCACAGGCTTCGCATGCCTTCATGGGCATGACCAAGATGGGCCAGGTGGCGATTTTCGAGACCCGTGGCAATGCAGACTGCCATGTGATTCTGCGCGGCGGCAAGGTCACCAACTACGCAGCGGCCGATGTGGATGCGGCCTGCGCACTGCTGAAAAGCGCGGGCCTGCGTGAGCAGGTGATGATCGATGTGAGCCACGCCAACAGCAGCAAGCAACACCAGCGCCAGATCACCGTGGCCGCCGATGTGGCCGCACAAATTGCAGCGGGTGATGCGCGCATTACCGGCATGATGATTGAGAGCCACCTGGAAGAAGGGCGCCAGGACATCGTGCCGGGCGTGCCGCTCAAAGCCGGCGTGTCGGTGACCGATGCCTGCATCAGCATGGCGCAGACTGTGCCGGTGCTGGAACAACTGGCGGCTGCCGTTCGGACGCGACGCAAGGCTTAGGGTCTGCGGCCCGCCGTGCGGGCAACACGTCCACCATGCAATCAGCCCGCCTGAACCACAAAGGTCCAGGCGGGCTGATTCGTTTTACAAGGAAAAACTATTTCTTCTTGTTGTACACATCCACGCACACCGCCGCCAGCAGCACCAGGCCCTTGATCACCTGCTGGTAGTCAATGCCAATGCCCATGATGGACATGCCGTTGTTCATCACGCCCATGATGAAGGCGCCAATCACCGCGCCCAGCACCTTGCCAACGCCGCCCGAGGCCGAGGCGCCACCGATGAAGCAGGCGGCGATCACGTCCAGCTCAAAGCCCAGGCCGGCCTTGGGAGTGGCCGTGTTCAGGCGCGCCGCGAAAATCAGACCGGCCAGGGCCGAGAGCATGCCCATGTTGATGAAGGTGTAGAAGGTCAGACGCTCGGTCTTGATGCCTGACAGGCGTGCGGCTTTTTCATTGCCGCCCAGGGCGTAAATGCGCCGGCCCACGGTGGTGCGCGAGGTGACGAAGTCGTACACCAGCATCAGAAGCAGCATGACAATCAGCACATTGGGCAGCCCTTTGTACGAGGCCAGCATGTAGCTGAAGGCCGCGATCATGCCGGCGAACACCAGGTTCTTCACCATGAACAAGGCAGCGGGCTCGCTTTCCATGCCGTGCTTGACGCGCTCAGCCCGTCCGCGCACCTTGCTCACCAGCAGCACCAGGGCCATCAGAATGCCGGCCACCAGCGACGTGATGCGCAGGGTCTCACCATGCAGCGGGTCCGGAATAAAGCCGGTGCTGAGCAGCTGGAACTCTTCGGGGAAAGGGCCCACGGAGGAGCCTTCCAGCACGGCCAGGGCCAGTCCCTTGAACACCAGCATGCCGGCCAGCGTGACGATGAAAGAGGGGATTTTGTAGAAGGCTACCCAATAGCCTTGCGCGGCACCAATCAGGCCGCCCAGCACCAGGCAGATGAGGGTGGCCAGCACAAAGTGCACGCCGTGGTTGACCATCAGCACGGCCGCACAGGCGCCCACAAAGCCGCTGACCGAGCCAACCGACAAGTCGATATGGCCGGACACAATCACCAGCAGCATGCCCAGCGCCATGACGATGATGTAGCTGTTTTGCAGAATCAGGTTCGTCAAATTGAGCGGCTGGAACAGGGTGCCGTTGGTCTCGATCTGGAAGAAGACCATGATGACCACCAGGGACAGCAGCAGCCCGTATTCGCGCAGATTGTTTTTCAGAAAGCTGCCGCCGCTTGCGGCATCCGTCACTTGGGTTTCTAGGGTTTGGGTTGCCATGTTCAGTTCACTCCTGATGTCACGATGGATCGCATGATTTTTTCCTGGGTCGCCTCGGCGGCCGTGAATTCGGCCACAAACTTGCCTTCGTTGAGAACGCAGATGCGGTCGCACATGCCCAAGAGTTCGGGCATCTCCGATGAGATCATCAGCACGCATTTGCCCTCGGCGGCGAGCTGCGCAATGATGGTGTAAATCTCGTACTTGGCACCTACGTCAATGCCGCGCGTGGGCTCATCCAATATCAGCACCTCGGGGTCGGAGAACAGCCATTTGCTCAGGACCACTTTTTGCTGGTTGCCGCCCGACAGGTTCACCGTGCGGGCAAACACATCGGGGGAACGGATGTTGAGTTTCTTGCGGTAGTCTTCGGCCACTTTGAACTCGCGGCCTTCGTCGATCACTGAGTTGGTGGAGACCGCGTTCAGGTTCGCCAGCGTGGTGTTCCAGGCAATGGTTTCATCCAGCACCAGGCCGTAGCCCTTGCGGTCTTCGGTGACGTAGGCAATGCGGTTGTTGATGGCTTTTTGCACCGTGCCGGTGTCTACCTTTTTGCCATGCAGAAACACCTCGCCACTGATGTCACGGCCATAGGTTTTGCCGAAGATGCTCATGGCCAGCTCGGTGCGCCCAGCGCCCATCAGGCCGGCAATGCCGACGATCTCGCCCCGGTTCACATGCAGGTCCACACCCTTGATGACCACGCGCTCGGGATGCACCTCGTGGTGCACCTTCCAGTTCTTCACTTCAAACACCTTGTCGCCAATATTAGGGGTGCGCCGGGGGTAGCGATCGGCCATCTCGCGGCCCACCATGTGACGGATGACAGTGTCTTCGCTGATCTTTTCGGCCCTGCAATCCAGCGAGGCCACGGTGGCGCCATCACGCAGCACGGTGATGCTGTCGGCCACCTTGGAAATTTCGTTGAGCTTGTGCGAGATCAGGATGCAGGTGATGCCGTGGCGCTTAAGGTCCAGCAGCAGTTCCAACAGCGCATCGCTGTCGGTCTCGTTCAGGCTGGCGGTGGGCTCGTCCAATATCAGCAGCTTCACTTCCTTGGACAAGGCCTTGGCAATTTCAATCAGCTGCTGTTTGCCCACGCCCAGGTTGGTGATGAGTGCATTGGGCGATTCCTTCAAGCCGACTTTTTTCAAGAGTGCCTGGGTCTTCACAAAAGACGTGGTCCAGTCAATCACACCGGCCGTAGCCTGTTCGTTGCCCAGAAAGATGTTCTCGGCAATCGAGAGCAGGGGCACCAGCGCCAGCTCCTGGTGGATGATGATGATGCCTTTGTGCTCGCTGTCGGCAATGCCTTTGAATTGGCAATCGCTGCCTTGGAAGCGGATCTGGCCGTCGAAGTCGCCATGCGGATAGACGCCCGAGAGCACCTTCATGAGGGTCGATTTGCCGGCGCCGTTCTCACCCACGATGGCGTGGATTTCGCCGGCCTGCACGGTCAGGTTGACATTGCTCAGCGCCCTGACGCCGTGGAACGATTTTTTGATGCCACGCATTTCAAGAATGGGGTCTGCCATGTGTGCCTTGCCTGTCTCGTCTGTTGAATGAAAAAGGCCCTGTGCAGCGGTGCACAGGGCCTTTCACTGTAGCCCCAAAAGCCGAATTATTTCAGCTGGTCTTCCTTGATGTAGCCGCTGCCAATCAGGACCGTCTTGTAGTTGGAGAGATCCACAGGCACGGGCTTGAGCAGGTAGGAGGGCACGATCTTGACCTTGTTGTTATAGGTCTTGGTGTCGTTGATCTCGGGCGTCTTGCCGGACAGAATCGCATCCACCAGATTGGCCGTGACCTTGGCCAGCTCACGCGTGTCCTTGAAGATGGTGGAGTACTGTTCCTTGCGGATGATGGACTTCACCGAAGGCACTTCCGCATCCTGTCCGCTCACAAACGGGTAGGGCTGGCCGGCCGAGCCGTAACCCACGCCCTTGAGCGAAGACAGAATGCCGATGCTCAGGCCGTCATAGGGAGACAGCACCGCGTCCACGCGCTTGTTGCCGTAGTAGGCGCTCAAGAGGTTGTCCATGCGGGCCTGGGCCACAGCACCGTCCCAGCGCAAAGTAGAAACCTTGTTCATGCCGATTTGCTTGCTCTGGATAACCAGCTTGCCCTTGTCGATGTAGGGCTGCAGCACGGACATGGCGCCGTCGTAGAAGAAGAAGGCGTTGTTGTCGTCAGCGGAGCCACCGAAGAGTTCGATGTTGAACGGGCCCGTGCCCTCTTTCAGACCCATGGCTTTTTCCAGCGACTGTGCTTGCAGCACGCCGACCTGGAAGTTGTCAAAGGTGGTGTAGTAGTCGACGTTCTTGCTGCCCACGATCAGGCGGTCATAGGCCACGACCTTGATGCCCTTGTCGGCGGCTTTTTGCAGCGCGTTGGAGAGGGTGCTGCCGTCAATGGAGGCAATCACCAGAACCTTCACGCCCTTGGTGATCATGTTTTCGATCTGGGCCAGCTGGTTGGGGATGTCATCGTCGGCGTACTGCAGGTCGGCCTTGTAGCCCTTGGCAGCCAGGGCCGCGACCATGCTGTTGCCGTCGCTCACCCAACGGGTGGAGGTCTTGGTGGGCATGGCCACGCCAACCGTGCCTTTGTCCTGCGCCTGCGCCATCGGTGCGATGAGCGAGAAGCCGAGTGCCAGACCGGCGGCCAGTGCCTTGAGGGTGTATCTGCGAGCGTTCACTGTTTGTCTCCTGTATGTGTTGGGATGCTCTTTGGCGTGTAGTCAAAGATGCTGCATGATAAGAACACCATCGATAATCTTCCAATTGAGATTAAGGCACTTTAGATAGCAAAACGCGGATTGGTGGATACCCTCGGTCTGTGTAAAGACCGCTCAGTGGGATGCAGGGTCCGGCAGACCGCGGGCTGCCAGGTTGCTGAAGAAGGCGCGCAGGCCAAACTGCCAGGGCGCAACGCGCTCGCAATGGTGCACCCGGTTCATCAGGCCTCCCAGATGCGGACTGCGGATGCTCACCGAGTCGCCCACGTGGTGGGTAAAGCCTGCGCCCGCCTGATCGCGGTCCTGGGTGGGCGCAAAGAGGGTGCCCATGAACAGCATGAAGCCGTCCGGGTACTGATGCGCGCCCATGACCTGCTGCACCAACTCCAGCGGATCGCGGCTGATCTGGTCCATGGAGTTGATGCCGTCCATGACAAAGCCGTCTTCGCCTTTCACCTGCAACTGCACCACTTCGCGACGCACATGGTCCAGGTTGAAGGTCGCGTCAAACAGGCGAATGAAAGGGCCGATGGCGCAGGAGGCGTTGTTGTCCTTGGCCTTGCCCAGGAGCAGGGCGCTGCGGCCCTCGATATCGCGCAGGTTCACGTCGTTGCCCAGGGCG
>JAYVNF010000209.1:0-5317 GCA_043758575.1 Rhodoferax sp. | reverse complement strand
CAGCAGGGCCTTCATGGACAGGTTGATGCGGCCCTTCTCATCCGTTTCCATGACCTTGACCTTGACGATCTGGCCTTCGGACAGATAGTCCGAAACTTTTTCCACGCGCTCGTGGGCGATTTGGCTGATGTGCAGCAGACCGTCCTTGCCGGGCAGCAGATTGACCAGGGCACCGAAGTCCAGAATCTTGGTGATGGGGCCTTCATAGACCTTGCCAATTTCCACTTCGGCGGTGATCTGCTCGATGCGGCGCTTGGCCAACTCGGCCTTCTCAGGATCCGCCGAGGCGATGGTGATGGTGCCATCTTCCTCGATGTTGATCTGGGTGCCGGTCTCTTCGGTCAGCGCACGGATCACGGAGCCGCCCTTGCCGATCACGTCACGGATCTTCTCGGGGTTGATCTTCATGGTGAACAGGCGGGGCGCGAAGTTGGAGACTTCGGTCTTGGCCTCAGACATTGCTTCCTGCATCTTGCCCAGAATGTGCATGCGCGCTTCCTTGGCCTGGGCCAAAGCGACTTGCATGATTTCCTTGGTAATGCCCTGGATCTTGATGTCCATCTGCAGCGCGGTGATACCGTTGGTGGTACCGGCGACCTTGAAGTCCATATCACCCAGGTGGTCTTCGTCACCCAGGATGTCGGTCAACACCGCAAAGCGGTTGTCTTCCTTGATCAGGCCCATGGCGATACCGGCCACGTGCGCCTTCATGGGCACGCCCGCGTCCATCAGCGACAGGCAGCCGCCGCAGACCGAAGCCATGGAAGAAGAACCATTGGACTCGGTGATTTCCGACACAACCCGCATTGTGTAGGGGAATTCTTCCTTGCTTGGCATCACTGCGATCAGCGCGCGTTTGGCGAGACGACCGTGGCCAATTTCGCGGCGTTTAGGCGAGCCCACGCGACCGGTCTCGCCGGTGGCGAACGGGGGCATGTTGTAGTGCATCAGGAAGCGGTCTTCGTATTCGCCGGCCAGTGCATCAATGCGCTGCGCATCGCGCTCGGTGCCCAGGGTCGTGACCACCAGGGCTTGGGTTTCGCCGCGTGTGAACAGAGCAGAACCGTGGGTGCGGGGCAGCACGCCGTTGCGGATTTCGATGGGGCGCACGGTGCGCGTGTCGCGGCCGTCGATGCGGGGCTCGCCGGCCAGAATCTGGCTGCGCACGATCTTGGCTTCGATTTCAAACAGCAGGCCTTCGATGGCCACGGAATCAAATGCGGCGCCGTCGGCCTTCAGGGCGGCCATGACTTCGGAGTAGGCCGCACGGCAGGCTTGGGTCCGGGCTTGCTTGTTGCGGATTTGGTAGGCGGCAACCAGCTTGTCCTTGGCCAGGCCGTCGATCTTGGCGATCAGGGCTTGGTCCTTGGCAGGGGCTTTCCAGTCCCACATCGGCTTGCCGGCATCGCGCACCAGTTCATGGATGGCGTTGATGGCAATAGCACCTTGCTGGTGGCCAAAGACCACCGCACCCAGCATGATTTCTTCGGACAGCTGCTGGGCTTCGGATTCCACCATCAGCACAGCGGCTTCGGTACCGGCAACGACCAGATCCATGATGGATTCCTTGCGGGCGGTCTGGCCAGGGTTGAGAACGTATTCACCGTTCACGTAACCCACGCGGGCCGCGCCAATGGGGCCGCTAAAGGGCACGCCGGAGACCGACAGCGCGGCGCTGACGGCAATCATGGCGGCAATATCGGCATCGACTTCGGGGTTCAAAGACACGGTGTGGATCACCACGTGCACTTCGTTGAAGAAGCCCTCAGGGAACAGGGGGCGAATCGGGCGGTCGATCAGGCGGCTGGTCAGGGTCTCGAACTCGCTGGGGCGGCCTTCGCGCTTGAAAAAGCTGCCGGGGATCTTGCCTGCGGCATAGGTCTTTTCGAGGTAGTCAACGGTCAGTGGGAAGAAATCCTGGCCGGCCTTGCCTTCGGTCTTTGCAACCACAGTGGCCAGCACCACGGTGCCGTCCATGTCCAGCAGCACAGCGCCGGTGGACTGACGGGCGATTTCGCCGGTTTCCATGGTGACCGTGTGTTGGCCCCATTGGAAGGTCTTGCTAACTTTTTTGAACATCGTCATTTTGCTTTTCTCCATTGATATCGGAAAACATGGTGGAAGGTGCAGGCCACCTCGCCCAAGCCCGGATTCAGATGCGCAGTCCACGATGCCATTCCAGCGGCACTTGCCTCAAATACCGCTGGAATGACACAGCTTCGCTCTGCTTTTGCTGTCTCCGAAGTAAAAAACGCCTGAGCTAGTGACCTAACTCAGGCGCCTTACTTTTATCTGGTAACCACTTACTTGCGCAGACCCAGCTTGGCGATCAGGGCGGTGTAACGGTCAGCGTCACGGTCCTTGAGGTAGTCGAGCAGCTTGCGGCGACGGCTCACCATGCGCAGCAGACCGCGACGACCGTGGTGGTCCTTGGCGTGGGTCTTAAAGTGGGGAGTGAGTTCGTTGATACGGGCGGTCAACAGTGCAACTTGCACTTCGGGGGAGCCGGTATCACCGACGCTGCGGGCGTTGTCTTTGACAACAGTGGCTTTGATGCTGGATGCGATCATGGTATTTCCTGTGTGGGCGGCACTCTTCTCAGAGGGACGTCCCGGTTGATGAACTTGCGTCAGATGCTGGAACTGCTCCTGACGTGCGCCTTGCAGTGTGCAAAGCCCGCAAATTATAGCCCAGTGCGCAAAGGTGTCCGATCAGCGCCTGACAAGCACCAAGGGCGTACATGCCAGGCCCAGACCCACAAAGCACCCGAAATGGCTCTGCCGACGCCGTTTTCAAGACCCTGGGAAGAACAATAAAGTCTGCAAATTTCTCTTGAAATCACTGCGAGCGGGCGCAGTTTGGAAGCATGCGGCGCTCACGGTGAGCGGCGCGATGTTCCAGGAGTTCACCATGTTATTTGCAAGCACCCACCCCGCATTGCGCCGCAATGTGTATGCCCACAGCGGTCGCGCACTGGAGCGCTTCCTGAGCGACGCGCGCGCCGAATCCACCCAGTCCGCCACCCAGTACCAACAGGACGAGACCGCTTTCCATTTGACGCTGGACGTGCCCGGCATTGCCCGCGAGCAACTGGCCATTGCCATTGAAGGCGCAATCGTGCGCATCAGCAGTCGTGAAGGCTCACCCCGCCAGTACCGTGCGGCCTATGAGCTGCCCCAGGACATCGATGCCACTCAAAGCGAAGCCAAGCTGGAAAACGGTGTGCTCAGCCTCAAGCTGGCAAAAAGGGTGCCCGTCAGCAATGCGACTGAAATCACGATTCAGTAAACACTGTGCCGTTTTCCGGCGTACTGATGGCGCCGGGATGCTGGCGCTCGCCATCTAGAGAGCACCCAGGGGCTAGAGCGCATCCAACGGCCAGCGTGGCTTGACGTCAAAAGCGTAGGCCATGCTGGCCTCTTGCTGCCCGCTTTGCAGCCGCATACCCGCGGCCAGCGCGATCATGGCGCCGTTGTCGGTGCACAAATGCAGCTCCGGGTAATGCACCCGAATACGGCGCTTGGCACAGGCGGCATTGAGTTCTGTGCGCAAATGCCGGTTGGCCCCCACGCCACCGGCCACCACCAATCGGGTCAGGCCGGTCTCTTTCAAGGCCGTCATGGATTTTTTGACCAGCACATCCACAATCGCCGCCTGGGTGGAGGCGGCCAGGTCGAACTGCTGCACTCTGGGTAAGTCTTCAAACCGGGCCACGCCGGCGGCTGCCACCATTTTTTGCGATTGCACCAGCACCGCGGTCTTCAATCCGGCAAAGGAGAAGTCCAGATTGCCACTGTGCAACAGCGGCCTGGGCAAGGCATAGGCCTTGGGATTACCTTCTTCTGCCATGCGCGCCAGCAAAGGGCCGCCGGGATAGGTCAAGCCCATCAGCTTGGCCGATTTGTCAAAAGCCTCACCCGCCGCGTCATCAACGGACTCGCCCAGCAGCCCATAGCGCCCGACCCCGTCCACCCGCATCAGCTGGGTGTGACCGCCCGAGACCAGCAAGGCCACAAAGGGAAACTGCGGCGGATCGGCACTCAAAAACGGCGACAGCAAATGTCCTTCCAGGTGGTGCACACCCAGCACCGGGCGCGCCAAGGCTGCACCCAGTGCGCAGGCCACGCCAGCACCCACCAGCAGAGCTCCGGCCAAGCCTGGGCCACGGGTGTAGGCCACCACATCAATGTCCTGGAGCGTGCAGGCCGCAGAGTCCAACACCTCCTGCGCCAGCGGCAGCACGCGGCGAATGTGGTCACGGCTGGCCAGCTCGGGCACCACGCCACCAAAGGCCTGGTGCATTTCGATCTGGCTGTACAGGGCGTGCGCCAGCAGACGCGGCACCTCAGACGAGCCGGTCGCAGCTTCACATTCAACCAGGGCCACGCCGGTTTCGTCGCATGACGACTCGATTCCCAAGACCAACAACTTTTGCACCATAGGGCGCAGAGTTTAGAGTAAGGACATGGACATCGATATTGAATCCCTGGAACGTGCCACCCTGGATGCCGTGGCGCCTGACGCCGTGGGCACCCTGCCCGGCTGGCTGCTGCCATTTGACAGCACCACCGTAGGACGGGCCATCAGCGCCGTGCCGCTGCACCATGGCGCACCGGGCCCCGATCCCATTCCCGACATTGAGGCGCGTTATGCCGGGCGCGGGCTGAAGACCCAGTTCCGTGTCGCCGATGTCGCTGGACTGGCAGGCTTGCACCAAGGACTGTTGGGCCATGGTTACACGCCGCAGCAGCCGACCCTGACCCTGGCAGGCACCGTCCGCACCTGGCCCGGCGTGGCACCAGGATGGTCGGTGCAACTCAGCACGCAGCCTACCGATGCCTGGGCATCGGTGTACCTGTCGGGTGATTTTGACCCGGTAGACGGCGCCAACCGGGTGCGTGCGCTGAGCCGCAGCCAGTGCCTGGTCTATGCCTGCCTGGTGGACGATGCAGGCTCAGCCATCGCCGCGGGAACTGCTGCCTTCAGCCAGGGCTGGGCCAGCCTGCATGGCATGCGCACCGTAACGCATGCGCGCGGCAAGGGCTGCGCCAGCGCCCTGATTGCAGCACTGGGGCAAGTTGCAAAAGAAAGGAATGTGGAACGCTGCTTTTTGCAGGTTGAAGAAGGAAACGCGCCAGCCATCAGCCTGTACCGCAGCCTGGGTTTTCAGACCGCCTGGCTCTACCACTACTGGCGCAAACCGAAGCAGGCAGCGCCTTAAGGCAACGCTGAAGTAGCCCCTGTTTTTCAGTGCGCTGCTCTGACCCATTGCGCATGGTGATATTTCGGCGGAATCCGATACGTTTCGAATCCCAAT
>JAYVNF010000208.1:0-5320 GCA_043758575.1 Rhodoferax sp. | reverse complement strand
GGCAAAGACATAGGCCTCTTCGTGCGCATAAATCTTGGAACTATCGGGCGGAAACAGCTCGCGGTCCAGCCGACCCACCATCTCGCGCCAATCGGCATAGCCAAACAGTTCGGCCAGCGACTGGCTGCAAAAGCGGATGCGCCCCTCGTGGTTCTTGAAGTAGACAAAGTCGCTGGTCTTGTCGAGGAAGGAGGCAAAGTCGCTGCCCAGGGCATCCGGGGTTTTCTCGGTCATGGCAGCGCCCGGGGGGCTTCAAGCCAGTGCCAGCTGGGGCCCGGACGCCGTTAGCTGGAAGGCCGAGACCACCTGGGCCAGGCGCTGGGCCTGTTCGCGCAGGCTCTCGGCGGCGGCGGCCGACTGTTCCACCAGGGCGGCGTTTTGCTGCGTCATCTGGTCCAGCTCGGAGACCGCCACATTGACCTGGCCAATGCCCTCGCTTTGCTCGCTGGCGGCGGCCGAGATCTCGCCAATGATGTCCGAGACCCGCTGCACCGAGCCGACAATTTCGGTCATGGTGGCACCGGCACTGGCCACCAGGCGTGAGCCCGAGTCCACCTTGCTGACCGAGACGCCAATCAGGGTCTTGATTTCCTTGGCCGCCTCGGCCGAGCGCCCGGCCAGCGAACGCACCTCGCTGGCCACCACCGCAAAGCCGCGGCCCTGCTCACCGGCGCGGGCCGCTTCCACGGCGGCGTTCAAGGCCAGGATATTGGTCTGAAAGGCAATGCCGTCGATGACGCCAATGATGTCGGAAATCTTGCGCGCGCTGACATTGATCTCCTCCATGGTGGAGACCACCTGGCCCACCACCTCGCCGCCGCGCGCGGCCACGGCCGAGGCATTGGCGGCCAGTGCCAAGGCCTGGCGTGCCGCATCGGCCGACTGGCGCACGGTGTGGTTGAGCTGTTCGGTGGAGCTGGAGGCGCTTTGCAGGTTGGTGGCGGTCTGCTCGGTGCGCAGGCTCAGGTCCTGGTTGCCGGTGGCAATTTCGGCGCTGGCCAGGCGTATCGATTCCGAGGACTCGCGCACCGTGGCGATCGACTGGTTGAGCTGGTGCGCCATCGTGCCCATGGCGCGCAGCAGGTCACCCACTTCATCCTGGCTCTGGGTGCTGGCGTCCACCGCCAGATTGCCGTTGGCCACCGCATGCGCGATATGGGCGGCACGGGCGAGTTCGGCAACGATTTTTTGCTGCATGCGCCAGGCCAGCAACACCGCCGCACCGCCCACCACCAGGGACAGCAGGGCCAGCGTCCAGCTGATGCTGCGCCCGTGTGCGCGCGACTGCGTGATACTGTCGTGCGAGGCCGTTTCAATCTCCGCCGTGATGCCGCCTGCGGCCTTGATCAGCTGCTTGAAGGTGACTTCGGCGCGCTGCATGGCACCAATGCCGGTGTTGGCATCCATCTGGGCAAAATTGATGGCCGCATCGGCCTGTTTGGCATAGGTGGCCACCAGCGCGGCGGCGGCCTTGATGTCGCCCTGCACCTTGGCATCGATGTCGGCGTTGGTGGCCAGTCCCTCCACCACCCGTTGCACGCCGACCAGCTGGGCGCTGGCATCGGCGCGCACGGCCTTGATCTTGGCCTCGTCCAGCGAGTCGATCAGGGCCACGGTGCGGTAGACGCCGGCGTGTACCTCGGCCATTTGCTGCTGGGCGCTGGCCATGGTCTTGAACAGGTCCAGGCTGACCTGGGAGGAGGCCAGCCCCTTGTCGGCCTGCACGCTTTGCAGGTAGCCATTCATTTGCCCGGCCGCAATCACTACCACCGCCGTCAACAAAGGGGCGGCCAGCAATTTATAGCCGAGCTTCATTTATAGATTCCGGCGCAGGCCACCAGCTCGTCCACCTTCTCGCAGTACATGCTCTTGGGTTCGATCTTCTTGCTGGTGGGGTTGGTGAACTTGTAGTCCTGCCAGAACGAACCCTTGGACTTGGCCAGCTCGATGCGCTCCTTGATGTAGGGCTTGCCATCGATGTCGAGCATGTCCATCAGGTTGTTGCCCACCAGCTTGGCATTGGCGCCGTGCGCCTTGACGGTGCCGTCCAGGCTGTAAATCACCAGGTACAGATCGCGGTCTGCCCACTTGCCGTCTTTGGCGGTGACTTCAGCGTAGAGCTTGTCATGGTCTTTGCCTCCGGCCTTGATGGCGGCAGCGCCCTTTTTCACCATGGCAGTGGCATCGGCGGCCGTGGCCTTGGTGTCGGCAGTGGCCAGTGTGGGAGCAAGCGTGGCGGCTAGCGCCAGCCACAGTGTGGACGCAGCAACAATGGATTTCATGAATGCTCCTTCGACTGGATGTATTGAAGTTAAAAGACCGACAGAATCTTTATACCCCCGCCCTGCTGCGCTGACAACGCGGGTAAGTCAGGGGATATGCCTTCTTTTTTGCGCCTGCGCAGCGCGCCTATTTGGGGAAGAAGGGCAGCAGCAAATTGCGCAGTTTTTTCAGCGCTTCAATCTCTGTCTGGTTGAGTACACGTTGCGTGTCCCAGTCGCAATACAGCAGACCCGACACCCGGCTGTTGGCAATCGGCAGGATGATGAAGCGGGTCACCTGCGGCAGCAAGGTGCGGTAGCCCTCGGGCAGCGAGGCCTCCTTGAGCTTGGAGACATCTTCAATCGAGACATCGATGTTTTTCTTGACTGCCGCATGGAAGGCGGTGGGCTGGAATTGCGCCGCCACCTTGAGCTTGCTGCGCAGCTCGTCGATGCCCTTGCCATAGCCGCTGCGCACCCGCATCTCGCCGGTGCGCGTGAGCATGAAGAGCAGGCAGTGCGCCGTCTGCAGGGACTCGGCCAGGCCGCTGAGCATGGCGTTGGACAGCTCGTCGAAGGAGCCCTGCTTGTCCTGCAACAGCAGCTGCAGCTGGCCCAGGGCGGCTTCGGCCGAGCTGGTGGCCAGCATGTGCGGGGCCACCAGGGGCGCGGGGGCGTCCAGCGCCGCAGCCAGCGGGGCGGGGCGGGACTCCTGCGCCTTGCGCTCAACCAGGGCGCCCAAGCGCACTTTGTTGATGCCGGGAATGTCCAGCTGCTGCAGCAAGGTGCTGACTGCCTCCAGCTTGCCCTCGTGGATCAGCGACGAGGCGGTGCTGGAAAAGCGGGCAATGCCCACCAGCATCGGGTCGCCGGTGCCATTGATGACCGAGCGTATGGTTTCCGGCAAATTCCAGCGTGCCGCCAGCTCCACGCCCAGCTCCTGGTAGGACATGCCCAGTACCGTGCTGGCCGCCGCTTGCACCTCCTCGCCACGGGCGACCCGGGCGGCAATGGTGGCGCTCTCGCTGGGCAGGTACTTGCCGGTCATCAGGCGGCCGATTTCCACCATCAGGGTGGCAATCGAGGCGTCCTCGGCGCGCTCGGTGCAGGCGCTGCGGGCCAGCTCGGAAGCCAACAGGGTGCGCGACAGGTTGTCGTCCTGCTGCAGGTCTTCTTCGGAGATCAGGTCGGCGCCCAGCACCAGGTGCAGCACCGCGTCCGAGCCCAGCACGTCCAGCGCCGAACTCACCGAGGCCGAGCCGGCACCAAAGGGCGCGTACATGGACGAGTTGGCCAGCTTGAGCACTTTTTGCGTCAGGGCAAAGTCCTCGATGATGTGGCCCACCACCGCGTGTTTTCCTTCGTGGCTGCTGTCCAGTGCACCCAGCACCGAGGCCACCGAGCGCTCCGAGGCCGGCACGCCCTTGGAGTCGCGTATGGCCAGCAGCAGCTTGTCCAGCACCAGCGTATTCATAGCGCCATTTCCCGTTGCGCCTGGAACTGCAGGGTGATGCTGTCGGCCGACATTGGCTTGCCCAGCAAATAGCCTTGCACCAGGTTGCAGCCGGCGGAGCGCAAAAAGTCGAACTGGGTGGCGGTTTCCACGCCCTCGGCCACCACCTTGAGGTCAATGCTGTGGGCCAGGTTGATCATGGCGCAGACCAGTTTTTTGTCCGAGCTCTCGCCCGTTCCCTGTTCGCCCATGGCGGTGACGAAGGCCTTGTCGATCTTGATGCTCGATACCGGCAGGCGCGTCAGGTAGGACAGGCTGGAGAAGCCAGTGCCGAAATCATCGATGGAAAAGCGGATGCCTTTTTCACGCAAATGGGCCAGCGCGCGTTCGGTTTTTTCCTGGCTGCTCATCAGGGTGGACTCGGTGATTTCCAGAATCAGCCGGGTTGGGTCTATGCCGGTCTCGGCAATTACCTCCAGCACCTGTTCGTCAAAGTTGTCGCTGCCGAACTGGATTGGCGAGACGTTCACGGACAGCACAAAATCCGGGTCCAGCGCATGGAACTTTTTCAGCTGGTGGCAGGAGTAGCGCAGCGCCCACTTGCCCAGAAAGGGCATCAGGCCGGCGTCTTCCACAATCGGTATGAACTGGTTGGGCCCAACGCGCCCCAGGTTGCGGTTGGTCCAGCGCATCAGGGCCTCGGCGCCCACCATTCTTTGCTGCATGTCGTACTGCGGCTGGTACTCCATGAAGAACTCGCCTTCCTGGATGCCGTTGTGGATGGCCGCCTTGATGGAGAAGTCCACATTGGCATCGGTAAGCGCAAACACCGTGACCCGGTTCTTGCCGGCCTTTTTGGAGAAGTACATCGCAGTGTCGGCGTTCTTCAGCAGCATGGAATAGTCGTCGCCATGCATGGGGAATTCGGCCACGCCAATGCTCACGCCCAGGTAGGCGTTGTGGGGCGCCGTGTCATAGGGGCGGGCCACCGCCAGCAGCACATTCTTCAAGGCCTTTTGCGCGGTCTGCGCATTTTTGCCGTTGAACAGAATCACAAACTCGTCACCACCCAGGCGCGCCATGATGTCGCCCGGGGCCAGCAGCTTTTGCAGGCGCTTGGTGGTTTCCACCAGCACCGCGTCGCCCATGGCGTGGCCATAGGTGTCGTTGACCTTTTTGAAGCCGTCCAGGTCCAGCAGCGCCACGGTAAACGGTGTGTCGCCATCCTGGATGCGCTGTTCCACCGCCTTCTTCAGGGAGGCCCGGTTGGGCAGGCCGGTCAGCTCGTCGTGCTCAGCGGCGTGGCGCAGGGCCGAGTCCTCGGTCTTCCACATGGAGATGTCGACAATGCAGAACACGTACTGCTGCACGGCGGCCAGGCGGTAGCTGCGCAGATTGATCCAGCAGTCCACACCGCCTCGGGCGACGCGCAAGTCGCAGGCAAAGGCTTCTGGCGCTTCTGCCATGGTGCGACGAAATTCGGCAATGTCGTCGCCGTGCACGATGTCGGAAAAATTCTTGGGCAGCTCTGCACCCGGTGTGGCGGCGAACCAGCGCTGGCCGGATTCGGAGATGAACTGGACATTCAGGCTCGCGTCGACGCGCA
>JAYVNF010000207.1:0-5325 GCA_043758575.1 Rhodoferax sp. | reverse complement strand
CACCGCCACGATTTCGATCCGTCCGACGAAAGGCAAATTGCCGCCTTCATCAAAAAGCCGCCGCACCGGCGCAACGGCCTGATCGTGGTGCTGCACGACACACCCCTGCTGCGCGAGGCGGTGCAAAGCGTCATCAAACAGGGCGTTCCGGTGGTGACATTGATGAGCGATTTGAGCGATGTGGACAAGCTGCACTACGCCGGCATCAACAACCTGCAGGCCGGGCGCAGTGCTGCCTATTTCCTGGGCCGCATGGCAGCGCCCGCGGGGCGCGTGCTGGTGCTGACGAACGACCTGTCCTACCGCGCCCACCGCGACCGTTGCAACGGCTTTTCATCTGTGCTGGCGCAGCGCTTTGCGCAGCTGGACTGCCTACGTGTGGTGCAGACGCAGGACGACGCCGACCGCGCCTTCGCCGCCGTGGACAGCGCCTTGCGCACAAAGAACACGACGCCGCTGGTGGGCATCTACAACAGCGGTGCTGCCTCGCAGGGCGTCCTGCAGGCGCTGCAGAAACACGGCCACAAGGCGGTATGGGTAGGCCATGAGCTGACCGATGAGCACCGCAGCCTGCTGGTGGGCGGCAGCATGGACCTGGTGCTGGACCAGGACCCGGACGGCCAGATTCTTTCGGGCATGCAGTACCTGCTGCACGCCAACAAGTGGACAGAGCAGATGCCTTCCGCGCGTCCGACGGAGTTTCGCCTGTACTGCGCCGAGAACATCACGCACCAGGCGTATTTGCCTGGCGCCGATTAACCAGGTCTCAGGTCGTCGGCTTGTAGGGCAGCTCCAGCGTATAGGCCAGGGCAATAAACAGGCTTTGCGCCAGGCCCATGGTGCTGGAGAGCGAGCGAAAACCCAAGGTCGAGTTGTCCTGCACCACCAGCGTCACCTGGGCCAGCTTGGCCAGCGGGCTCATGCGGCTGTCCGAGATGGCCACCAGCTTGGCGCCGCGCTCCACGGCCGCTTTGGCCACGCCAATGGTTTCCTCGGCGTAGGGAGAGAACGAGATGGCAATCATCACGTCGCCCTTGCGCACCGAACGCATCTGGCCCTGGTGCATGCTGCCCAGGCCGGTGACCAGGCAGATGCGCTTCTCGGTGTGCTGCAGGGCGTAGTCCAGGTAGGCGGCAATCGGGAAGGAGCGGCGTGAAGCAGCCACCCAGATGCAGTCGGCATCAGCCAGCAGGTCCACCGCCTTTTTGAAAGCCGAGGCGTCCAGGCTGCTTTCGAGTTCGTGCATGCCGGCCACGCTGCCGGCCAGGAACTCCTTGGCAATGTCCACGCTGGAGAGGTTGTTGGAGCCGGACTCGATCAGGTCGCGGATGCGCGCCTTGTAGTTGCGACTCGGTGCCAGCTGGCGCGACAGGTTGTCGCGGAAGATGGCCTGCAGTTCGCTAAAACCCGAGAAGCCAAAGTGCTTGGCAAAGCGCACCACGGCCGAGGGCTGCACGCCGCACTGGCGCGCCATTTCCTGGATGCCTTCTATGCCCACATGGTCGCGGTTTTTTTCGATGTGCAGGGCGATCACCTTGAGCTGCTTGCTCAGGGAGTCGTATTCCGCCGAAATCCGCTTGATGGTTTGGTCGGCCGTGGGCCGTGGGGGGGTCGCAGTTGCCATGGTGTTGCTTGGGAAGACTGTTATTCTTTGCGGAAATACTTTTCTTTATTTGCGAAAGTATGGAAAATCATTTGCATTCAGGCAAAGCCCTTTTTAGAATGCCTGAGCTTCTTCATTCTGACAACATAGTATGCACTCCTCCCAGGCCCCTTCCATTCTGATCGCCGGTGCCGGCCATTGCGGGGGCCGCACGGTGCAGGCGCTGCGCGAATTCGGCTGGAGCGGGCGCATTGACCTGGTGGGCGACGAGCCCGGCCTGCCCTATGAACGCCCGCCGCTGTCCAAGGAGGCACTGACCGGCGCCAAGGAGCATGCGGCGCTGGACCTGATGGGCGAAGAGGCCATGCAGGCGCTGGACGTGCAGCGCCACCGCGCCCGCGTGGTGGCTGTCGATACGCAAGCCCAGACCGCCACCTTGTCCGACGGCAGCACGCTGTCCTACAGCAGCCTGCTGTTTGCCAACGGTGGTGCGGCGCGCCCTTTACCGATTCCTGGCGCCGACCTGCCCGCTGTGCTGTCGCTGCGCAACAAGGCCGATGCGCTGCAACTGGCGCCCTACCTGGCCGAGGGCAAACGCATCGCCATCATTGGCGGCGGCTTTATCGGCCTGGAGGTAGCGGCCTCGGCGCGCAAGCTGGGCTGTGCGGTCAGCCTGGTGGAGGGCGCACCGCAGCTCATGGGCCGTGCGGTCCCTAAGCTGCTGGCGGACCGGGCGCAGGCCCTGCATGTGGCACGCGGTGTGGACCTGCATCTGGGCGTGAGCCCGCTGCAAATCACACAGAGCGCCAGTGGTCTGGAAGTGGCCCTGTCCAACGGCCAGACACTGCAGGCCGACGTGGTGCTGGTGGGCATAGGCATCATCCCCGGCACTACAATTGCGCAGGCGGCCGGCATTGCGGTGGCGCGCGGTATTCTGGTCAACCGCCAGTTGCAGACCAGCGTGGCCAAGGTCTATGCGGCCGGTGACGTGGCGGAGTTTCCCAGCCATGTGAGCGGCACCTTGCTGCGCCAGGAGACCTGGCAGAACGCCGAGTCGCAAGCGCGCGTGGCGGCGCAAAATTTGATGGGCGGCACCGTGGAATTTGCCGCCAGCTCCTGGTTCTGGTCGGACCAGTACGACTACCAGCTGCAGGTATCCGGGGAGCCTTCGGCAGGCATCCACACCATCGTGCGCGAGCAGGAAGACGGCGACGTGCTGGTGTTCTACACCGATGCAAATAACAAAATAGTCGGTGCGTGTGGTTGGGGATTGACATCCCGCATTGCCAAGGATTTGAAGCTGGCCCGCACCCTGGTGGAGCGCGGCGCCAGTGCCACGGTCGAGGCGTTGGGTGACCCGGCGACCAAGCTCAAGGCCTTGCTGAAGTAAGGCCGCTGGCGCTTTAAGCGATCGCCAATTCCTGGACCACAGGCGCGGCCAGGGGCGAGCGGATCAAATAGTCAAAGGCACTCAAGGCCGCCTTGGCACCATCACCGGCCGCAATCACGATCTGCTTGTACGGCACCGTGGTGCAGTCACCGGCCGCAAACACGCCAGGCAAACTGGTGTGGCCCTTGGCATCGATGACGATCTCGCCAAAACGGCTCAGCTCCAGCGTGCCCTTCAAAAACTCGGTGTTGGGCACCAGGCCAATCTGCACGAACACGCCATCGAGCGCCACATGGTGTTCCTGCCCGGTGGCGCGGTCTTTGTAGCGCAGGCCGTTGACCTTGGTACCGTCGCCGGTGATCTCGGTGGTCTGTGCATTCACATGGATGGTGACGTTGGCCAGGCTTTTCAGCTTGTTGACCAGCACCGCATCGGCCTTGAGCGCGTCGGCAAACTCCACCAGGGTGACATGCTGCACCACACCGGCCAAATCGATCGCCGCTTCCACACCGGAGTTGCCGCCACCGATGACGGAGACACGCTTGCCCTTGAACAGCGGGCCATCGCAATGCGGGCAGTAGGCCACGCCCTTGTTCTTGTACTGGGCTTCACCGGGCACGTTGACATTGCGCCAGCGCGCGCCGGTGGAGAGGATCACGCTCTTGGCCTGCAAGGTGCCGCCATTGGCCAGCTGCACGCCTATCAATCCGCCCGCTTCACTTGCAGGAATGATCCGTTCTGCGCGCTGCAGGTTCATGATGTCCACCTCGTAGTGGCGCACCTGCGCTTCCATGGCAGCGGCAAACTTGGGGCCGTCGGTCTCCAGCACCGAGATATAGTTTTCGATCGCCATGGTGTCGTTGACCTGGCCACCAAAGCGCTCGGCGGCCACGCCCACGCGTATGCCCTTGCGCGCGGCATAGACAGCCGCCGCCGCACCGGCAGGGCCACCGCCGACGATCAGCACGTCAAAGGCTTCCTTGGCGCTGAGCTTGGCGGCGTCGCGCTGGCCGGAGTGGCTATCGAGCTTGCCGACGATCTCTTCCAACGTCATGCGGCCGGAGGCAAACAGGGCGTCGTTCATGAACACCATGGGCACGGCCATCACCTGGCGCGCATCGACCTCGGCCTGGTACATGCCGCCGTCGATCACGGTGGTGCTGATGCGGGGGTTGAAGATGGCCATGAGCGTTGCGGCCTGCACCACGTCCGGGCAGTTGTGGCAAGACAGGGACATATAGACCTCGAAGTTCATGTCCGCGTCCAGCGCCTTGATCTGCTCCAGCACCTCAGGCTCCACCTTGGGTGGGTGGCCGCCGGTCCACAAAAGGGCCAGCACCAGCGAGGTGAACTCATGGCCCAGCGGGATGGCGGCAAAGCGCACACCACGCGTCTGGCCCTGCTTGGCCACCACAAACGAGGGCGTGCGGGCGTCTCTGCCGCTGTCGTCAAACGTCACCATGTCGGACAGTTCGGCAATCTCAACCAGCAGCTCGCGCATCTCGGCCGCCTTGGGGCTGGCGTCCAGCGTGGCGATCAGGCGAATGGGCGTGCGCAGGTTGTGCAAATAGGTTTGCAGTTGCGTCTTCAGGGATGCTTCGAGCATGGTGGTTCCTTCAATGGTTCGCGCTTGTGGCGCTGGGGACTCGGACGATGCGCGGATGGCGCGCGGACAGGAGCAAATTGCGTCTGACAATGGCTCTGACGGAAGGGGCGCAGCGCACCCCCTCGAGCAGAACTACTGCTTAGATCTTGCCAACCAGGTCCAGAGACGGGGTGATGGTCTTGGCGCCTTCGTTCCACTTGGCGGGGCAGACTTCGTTGGGGTGGGCGGCCACGAACTGGGCTGCCTTGAGCTTGCGCAGGGTTTCCTTGACGTCACGGGCGATCGCGTTGTCATGCACTTCCATGGTCTTGATCACGCCTTCGGGGTTGATCACGAAGGTGCCGCGCAGGGCCAGGCCAGCTGCGGGGATGTGCACGCCAAAGGCATTGGTCAGGGTGTGGGTGGGGTCGCCCACCAGAGGGAACTTGGCCTTGCCCACGGCGGGGGAGGTTTCATGCCAGACCTTGTGCGAGAAGTGGGTGTCGGTGGTAACGATGTAGACCTCGGCACCGACGCGCTGGAACTCGGCGTAGTTGTCGGCCGCATCTTCCACTTCGGTGGGGCAGTTGAAGGTGAAGGCCGCCGGCATGAAGATCACGACGGACCACTTGCCCAACATGGATTCGTTGGAGACTTCAACAAACTTGCCGTTATGGAAGGCTTGGGTTTTGAAGGGCTGGACGGTGGTGTTGATCAGGGACATGTATATTTTCCTAAAAGTATGTA
>JAYVNF010000206.1:0-5333 GCA_043758575.1 Rhodoferax sp. | reverse complement strand
GCAGTGCCGCCGGGCTGATGCCACGCCCTTGGTAGGCCTGCACAATGGCCCGCACAAAGGCTACCGGCGTCTCGGCTCGAGCGGGCGCGCTGACAGGCGCGGTGGGGCCGGTAGCGTTTGCAGTGCTGGTATTGCAGCGGGAGGCGGGTTTCATGGTTGCAGGGATTGTGGCAGGATTTGCAACCCCGCTGGCGTGCATTCTGCGGGGTTGCAGCCTATGCTGTGCCCACCCTGCCGCTCATCGAAAGACCGCCCATGCCTGTTCTGCAATCCCAACTCAACCCCCGCTCGGCCGAGTTCCTGGCCAGCGCTACAGCCATGCGCGCCGTGGTGGCCGACCTGAATGCGCAGATCGACAAAGTGGCGCTGGGCGGCGGCGAGGCGGCGCGCGCCAAGCACACCGCCCGCGGCAAGCTGCTGCCGCGTGAGCGTGTGGCCATGCTGCTGGACCCGGGCACGCCGTTTCTGGAGCTCTGCCCGCTGGCCGCGCTGGGCCTGTATCCGGACCGCGATGGCACGGACAGCGCACCCGGCGCCGGCCTGATCGTGGGCATAGGCCGCATCAGCGGGGTGGACTGCATGGTGGTCTGCAACGACGCCACGGTGAAGGGCGGCAGTTACTACCCCATGACGGTGAAAAAGCATTTGCGCGCCCAGGAAGTGGCGGCGCAAAACAACCTCACCTGTGTCTATCTGGTCGACTCGGGTGGCGCCAACCTGCCCAACCAGGACGAGGTGTTCCCGGACCGCGAGCACTTTGGTCGCATCTTTTTCAACCAGGCGAACATGAGCGCCCAGGGCATCTCGCAGGTGGCCGTGGTCATGGGCAGCTGCACGGCAGGCGGCGCCTATGTGCCAGCCATGAGCGACGAGACCATCATCGTCAAGAACCAGGGCACTATCTTTCTGGGCGGGCCGCCCCTGGTGAAGGCTGCCACCGGCGAGGTAGTGAGTGCCGAAGACCTTGGGGGCGGCGATGTGCACACACGCCTCTCCGGCGTGGCCGACCACCTGGCGCAAAACGACCTGCATGCGCTCTCGCTGGCGCGTGAAGCCATTGCCAACCTGAACAAGAACAAGCCAGTGGCACTGAGCACCCAGGCGCCGGTGCTGCCGAAGTTTGCCGCCGAGGAACTCTATGGCGTGATCCCCACCGACACCCGCAAACCCTTTGATGTGCGCGAGATCATCGCCCGCATCGTCGACGGCTCCGCCCTGCACGAGTTCAAGCCGCGCTATGGCGCCACGCTGGTTAGCGGCTTTGCCCAAATCGAGGGCATGCCGGTGGGTATCATCGCCAACAACGGTATTTTGTTTTCCGAGTCGGCCCTCAAGGGCGCGCACTTCATTGAACTCTGTTGCCAGCGCAAGATCCCTTTGGTGTTTTTGCAGAACATCACCGGCTTCATGGTCGGGCGCAAGTATGAGAACGAGGGCATTGCCCGCAACGGCGCCAAGATGGTCACGGCCGTGGCCACTGCTGCGGTCCCCAAGTTCACCATCATCATTGGCGGCAGCTTTGGCGCCGGCAACTACGGCATGTGCGGGCGCGCGTTCAGCCCGCGCTTTCTGTGGATGTGGCCCAACGCGCGCATCAGCGTCATGGGCGGCGAGCAGGCCGCCAGCGTCCTGGCCACCGTGCGGCGCGACGGCCTGGAGGCCAAGGGCGGCAACTGGAGTGTGGAAGAAGAGGAGGCCTTCAAAGCCCCGATTCGCCGCCAGTACGAGGAACAGGGCCACCCATACTACGCCACCGCCCGCCTATGGGACGACGGCATCATCGATCCGGCCGACACGCGCCGGGTGCTGGCGCTGGGACTGTCGGCGTCTTTGAATGCCCCTATACCGGATACCAAGTTTGGCGTCTTTCGCATGTAATGTGTATGATTTTTAGTTTTCATACACATTGAGGAGCAGGCATGCGCACCAATATCGACATTGACGACCAGCTTATGGAGGCCGCGATGGCGGCGGGCAACTTCAAGACCAAGCGCGAAGCGGTGGAAGAGGGCTTGCGCATGATCAAACGTCGCAAGGCCTACGACAACTTGTTGGCAGCCCGCGGCACCTTGCACTGGGATGACTCGGACGAGGGCTGGGCCCAATGGCGCGCGCAGCAGGCCTCGCAGGCCCGTGAGGCCGAACCGGCGCCCTATCTGCCTGCGGCGCCTGCGCCCCAAGTCAAGGCCAAGTCCGTGCGCAGTGCCAAGGCAGCGCCGGCCAAACGTGGCCGTGCCAAATGATTCTGGTCGACTCCAGCGTATGGATTGATTTCCTGCGTGGCACCAGCAACCGGCCCGTGGAGCAACTCATGGCCTGGCTCCAGGGTGGCGACGCCACGGTGGACCTGGGTGTGGCCGATCTGGTGGTGTTTGAGGTCATGCGGGGCTTCGCCGCGCCCAAGGAGCAAAGGCGCGCCAGAGACCTTTTGTTGGCCCTGGATGTGGTGGAAATCGGTGGCCTGGACAACGCGCTGCTTGCCGCCGAGCACTACAGCGCCCTGCGTGCGCAGGGCTTTACGGTGCGCAGCCCGATTGACGTGTTGCTGGCCAGCTATTGCATCCGCCATGGGCACATGCTGCTGCACCGCGATGCCGGCTTTGATGTGATAGCCGCCTTGCGCGGACTGCGGGTTGTACCGCACTGATTCTTCTAACCTGGGACTGCTATGTTCAAAAAAATCCTGATTGCCAACCGCGGTGAAATCGCCTGCCGCGTGGCCGCCACTGCCGCGCGTTTGGCCATACGCACCGTGGCCGTGTACTCGGATGCCGACGCCGGCGCACAGCACGTGCAGGCCTGCGACGAAGCCGTGCACATCGGCGGCAGCGCGCCCAAGGACAGCTATTTGCGCGGGGAAAAAATCATTGAAGTGGCCCTGGCCACCGGTGCCCAGGCGATCCACCCGGGCTATGGTTTTCTGAGCGAGAACCAGGCCTTTGCCCAGGCCTGCGCCGACGCCGGACTGGTCTTCATTGGCCCGCCACCCTCGGCGATTGCCGCCATGGGCCTGAAGGCCGAGTCCAAGCAGCTGATGGAAAAAGCCGGTGTGCCCCTGGTGCCGGGCTACCACGGTGCGGCCCAGGGGGAGGCGCTGCTGCAGCAGGAGGCCGACCGTATCGGTTACCCGGTGCTTATCAAGGCCAGCGCCGGTGGCGGTGGCAAGGGCATGCGCGCCGTGGACAAAAGCGAAGATTTCGCTGATGCCCTGGCGAGTTGCAAGCGAGAGGCCATCAACAGCTTTGGTGACGACGCGGTGCTGATTGAAAAATATGTGCAGCGCCCGCGCCACATCGAGATCCAGGTGTTTGGCGACACCCAGGGCAACTACGTCTACCTGTTCGAGCGCGACTGCTCGGTGCAGCGGCGCCACCAGAAGGTGCTGGAAGAGGCGCCCGCGCCCGGCATGACCCAAGGCATGCGCGAGCAAATGGGCCAGGCTGCTGTGGCCGCAGCGCGCGCCGTGAACTATGTGGGCGCCGGCACGGTGGAATTCATCGTCGAGCAAAAGCCCGACGGCAGCATGTTCTTCTTCTTCATGGAGATGAACACGCGCTTGCAGGTGGAGCATCCAGTAACGGAGGCCATCACCGGCCTGGACCTGGTGGAGTGGCAGTTGCGTGTGGCCGCGGGCGAGCCACTGCCGCTGCAGCAAAGCGAACTGAAGATCAATGGCCACGCCATCGAGGCGCGCATCTGCGCAGAGAGCCCGGACAACAACTTTCTGCCTGCCACCGGCACCCTGCATGTGTACGGCCTGCCCGAGCATGTGACGTTCCAACGTGCGCCTTGCGGCGTGCGCGTGGACTCCGGCGTGCGCCAGGGTGACAGCATCAGCCCGTTTTACGACGCCATGGTGGCCAAGCTCATCGTGCACGGCAGCACCCGTGAAGAGGCCCTGGCGCGGCTGGAAACGGCCCTGATGCAAACCCATATCGTCGGCCTGGCCACCAATGTGCAGTTCCTGCGCCATGTGGCCAGCTCCGCTTCCTTCGCCCAGGCGCAGCTGGACACCGCCCTGATCCCGCGTGAAGCCGCCGTGCTGTTCCACCAGGACAAGGTCGGCCTGGCGTTGGCTGCCGCCGCCCTGGTGGCCCATACCCTGGACCAGGAAACGCAGGCCGAACAGACTGCCCAAAGGTCCGATGCCCAGGGCTGGATAGACCCCTGGGCGCGGCGCGACGGTTGGCGCTCGCACGGTCCTTCGCTGCGCAGTTTTTCGACTGTGTACCAGGAGCAGGCCCAGCCCTTGTTACTCACGCGCGCGCATGCCAAAGGTCTGCAGCTGCAGGTTGATGGCCAGACGCAGACCTTGCAGTTCGAGCGCCTGCACGCAGGCGCAGGGGCGGGTGCAGGTGCGAGCGCAAGTGCGCCCGCCGGTGGCACAGCCGCTGCCAGTGCGGCATCTACGCTGGACATCACCCTGGGAAGCCAGCGCCTGCGCGCCCAGGTCTATGCGCACGGCGAGGTGCTGCATGTGTTCACCCCGCTGGGTTCCACCACCATCACCCGGGTCGATGCCCTGGCCCATGCTGGCGAAACCCAGACTGAAGGCGGACGCCTCACCGCACCCATGCCGGGCAAGGTGGTGTCCTTTGCCGTCAAGGCGGGAGACGTGGTGAAAAAGGGCCAGGCCCTGGCGGTGATGGATGCCATGAAGATGGAGCACACCATTGCCGCACCCGCCGATGGCACGGTGGCCGAGCTGCTGTTTGCACCGGGCGATCAGGTCACCGAGGGTGCCGAATTGCTGCGCCTGGAGCTACAGTCTGCAGTTGCTGCTTAACCATCCCAGGACCTCCATGCGCATCACCTTCTGCTGCACCGACACCCAGGCCGAACCCTGGCTGCACGATCTGCGCGCCGCCCTGCCCGGCGCCGCTGTGAGCCTCTGGAAGCCGGGCGATGCGCCGGCTGATTACGGCATTGTCTGGCAGCCGCCGCAGGCTTTTTTTGACCAACAACCCCAGCTGCGCGCCGCCTTCAACATCGGTGCTGGCGTGGATGCCTTGTTGCGCCTGACTATTGCGCCTGGCACCCAGCTGGTTCGCCTGGATGACGCCGGTATGGGTGTGCAGATGGCCGAGTACGTCTGCCACGCCCTGATACGCCACTACCGTCAGTTTGCCGGCTATGAAGCGGACCAAAAGGCCGGCGTCTGGCAGCAGCGCGAGGTGCTGCCACGTGCCGCCATGCCGGTGGGCATCATGGGCCTGGGCGTGCTGGGTCAGCGCGTGGCGCGTGCCGTGGCGCAGTTTGATTTTCCGGTGAACGGCTGGAGCCGCAGCCCCAAAGACCTGCCCGGCGTGCGCTGCTTTAGCGGTGCCGACGGC
>JAYVNF010000205.1:0-1622 GCA_043758575.1 Rhodoferax sp. | reverse complement strand
TGCACAAATGCTTTCTTGCTTGCCTCACTGTAATAATCTCCCCATGTACCACCTGCGCAACGCCACACTGATAGCGCGCTTCGTGCTGGTCTGGTTTGCGCTTTCGATCGGTGTGGCGATTGCGTCACCCCTGGTCAACCCGAAGTCCGTGCAGCTCATCTGCTCGGGAACGGCATTCATCAAGATCGTCTCATCGAATGCCGATGGGACGGCACCAACCGACAGCCACACCCTGGACTGCCCGCTGTGTGCAGGTATGGGTGGGCCGCCATCGGTGCTGGTCTGGAAGTTGGATCCGGTTCAGCCCCTGGCCTATGCCTCCCAGGGCATTGCGTCGGCGCATATCGCGGCTATCAGTGCCGCACCACTGCCGCCTCGCGGCCCTCCCACAGCGGTGTGAATTGACTGACCCCGGACGCTGCGCCGGGGTGCTGTGTAGCTGCAGGGCATGGGTCTGCATAGGCTCGTTGCCGCGCGCTATCCCTTATTCGCTATTGCATCCATCCAACTCCATACACCACCATGAAACACTTTTCCAAACTGTGCCTGGCGCTCGCCGCTGTCCTGCCTTCCAGTGCCGTCTTCGCATGTGCCAGTTGCGGCTGCACGCTCAATTCGGATTTCGGCTCACAAGGGCTGTCCACCGCATCTGGCTGGAGCCTCGATCTGCGCTACGACACTTTGAACCAAAACCAGTTGCGCCGGGGCACGGGGACCCTCTCCGCCACCGAAGCCGCCAACGTCACCAACCCAGCTACCGGCGACCCGGCGGAGGTGGAGCGCTTTACCGAGAACCACTACCTCACCAGCACCCTGGACTACAACGATGGCAACAGCTGGGGTGTGAGCATTGCCTTGCCGTACATCCAGCGCTCGCACAGCACCCTGGGCGTGGGGGGCGATGGGATCAGCCCGGACCCTGCGACGGGTTATGACTCCAGTGCCGCAGGCCTGGGTGACGTACGTGTGATCGGCCGCTACTACGGCTTTTCAGAGAGCCGGAATTTTGGCATCCAGATGGGCCTCAAGCTGCCCACGGGACAGACCCGGCAGACGGCCACCGCTGCGGATGGAAACACGCCCATTGATGTGGACCCAGGCCTGCAGCTGGGAACCGGAACGACCGACGCCATCCTTGGCGCCTATTACTTTGACAACCTGAACCAGAACTGGGACTACTACGTACAGGCCCAGTTCCAGTCGGCGCTGGACAGTTCCAGCATGGCAGCAGGTTCCTACCGTCCCGGTGACAGCGTCAACCTGACCGGTGGCTTGCGCTACCACGGCTATGACGCCTTCACGCCCACGCTGCAAATCAATGCGCGCTATGTGAACGCGGACTCGGGCACGGCCGCCGACACCTATGCCACCGGCGGAACCTTGGTGTACTTCACGCCCGGCATCATCGTTCCTGTAGGTGCGGCGCTGTCGTTGTATGCCAACCTGCAGATCCCGCTGTACCAGAACGTCAATGGCATACAGGTGGCGCCCACCAGCATCTTCTCCATAGGCGCCAGGGTGGCGTTTTAGCGCACCGGTGTTGGCGCACTATTTGCGCAGCAAGGGCGTGAGCAGTGTGTCCAGTTCGGTCATGCTGATTTCTGCCTCACCGACATGGCCGT
>JAYVNF010000204.1:0-5340 GCA_043758575.1 Rhodoferax sp. | reverse complement strand
GCCGCGCGCCCGTGGCGAGGCCTCCAAGATCACGCAAGAGGCCGAGGGCTACAAGGAGCAGGCGGTCAAGCTGGCCGAGGGCGATGCCAAGGGCTTTCTGTCGGTCTACAACAGCTATGTCAAATCCAAGGATGTGACGGCCTGGCGCCTGTACATGGAGAGCACCGATGAGCTGCTGCGCAAGGCCGCGCGGGTCGTGGTCGATACCACCGGCAAGGGCGCGGCGGCCGTCATGCCGTACATGAACCTGGGCGACAAGGCCGCGCCCAAAGAGGTGGCCAAATGAAGCGCCCTATCCTGTGGACATCCCTGGCCGCGGTGCTCGTGCTGTGGCTGCTGTCCCTCACCAGCTACGTGGTGTCCGAGACCGAGCAGGCCCTGATCATCCGCCTGGGTGCGCCGGTGGGTCTGGTGAGTGCGCCGGGACTGAACTTCAAGGCCCCGCTGATCGACTCGGTGGTGCTGTACGACAGCCGCCAGCTGCTGCTGGAGCCGCCGCTGGAACAGGTGATTCTGGGCGACCAGAAGCGCATCGAGGTGCAGACCTATGCGCGCTACCGCATTGCCGATCCGCTGCGCTTTTACCAGTCGCTGCGCACGCCGGAGCTGGCCAATGCACAGCTCGGCCAGCTGGTCAGCTCCTCGCTGCGCAAGGAGCTGGGCCAGGTGAACCTGCCGGCGCTGCTGTCCATAGAGCGCACCAAAATTGTGGCGCGCATCGAGGCCGAGGTGCAGACCAAGGCGCGCTCGCTGGGCGTGGAGGTGTCGGAGGTGCGCTTTCGCAAGGCCGACCTGCCGCTGGAAACCAGCCAGGCGATTTACGAGCGCATGAAGTCCGAGCGCCAGCGCGAGGCCAAGGAGCTGCGCGCCCAGGGCGCGGAGTGGGCGCAGCAAATCCAGTCCAAGGCCGACAAGGAAAAGTCCGCCATCCTCTCGGAGGCCCAGCGCACCGCCAAGATCAGCCGCGGCCAGGCCGATGCCCAGGCCAACCAGATCCTGTCCGACGCCTTTGGGCGCGACCCGCAGTTCTACCGCCTCTACCGCTCCTTGCAGACCTACCGGCAGGCGCTGGCGGAGAGTGCACCCACCCTGTTCCTGTCGCCCGACACCGAGTTCCTGCGCGACCTCAAGAACGGCCCCATGGGCGCAGGGCGCAAATAGCAGAGCATGGAAACTGATGCCTCGATCTGGTCCCTGAACGTGGGCCTGGGTGTGCTGCTGGTGGACATTCTGCTCAGCGGCGACAACGCCATCGTCATCGCCCTGGTGTGCCGCTCCCTGTCCAAGGCGCACCGCACCAAGGCCTTGTGGCTGGGCATAGCGGGTGCCTTCGTGGCCCGCCTGGTGCTGACCGGCGTGGCCACCCTGGCCATGAACCTGCCGCTGATCAAGCTGATTGGCGGCCTGCTGCTGCTGAAGATTTCCATCGACCTGGTGGTGGACAACGCGGCCCAGGACGGCCTGCCCATAGACCCCGAGGACTCCAGTGCCGAGGACGTGTTTGCCGCAGCCAGAACCATTGTGCTGGCCGACATCGTGATGAGCCTGGACAACGTGGTGGCGCTGTCGGCCATCAGCCAGAACAATCTGCAGATGCTCATCGCCGGCCTGCTGCTGAGCATTCCCATCCTGATGTTTGGCAGCCTCTACATCGTACGTTTGCTGGACCTGTTCCCGTGGTTGGTGTGGGCCGGTGGCGCGCTGCTGGGCGGTGTGTCCGGCGCGCTCATCATCGATGACCCGATTTTTGACGGCGCGCTCAACGGGGCCTCCTCGCTGGCCAATCTGTTTGTGCCGCTGCTGGCAGCCGTGTTTGTGCTGCAGATGGGGCGCGTGATGGGCCGCAACGCCCGCCACATGGTCGGGCTGGCTAAGCCGCGCCGGCTGGTGGATATTCTGTGGCAGAGCGCGCCGGCGCGGCCTGCGGTACCAGCGCAAGAAGCGCTGAAGGACCATGCGGCAGCAACAGCAACAGCAACAGCAACTGCAACCGAAGCAGCAACCAAGCCCGTTCTTGCAAGCAGCGTACAGCTAGCCCCAGCGGCAGCGTCCTCCGGCGCAGCTGCGGTCGTTGCAGTCCCGGCAGTCAAGTCCTCCGTCAAGCCAGCCACACCGGCCAAGTCGGCTGCGGGTGGCGAGCACCGGGTGGTGATGGCTTTGGGTCTGTTCATGTTGCTGACAGGTGGTGCCATCTACTACATGCTCAATGTCTACCAGCCGCCGGTGCCCGACACCTTCTTCACCTACTTTTGCAAGGAGCCGGCCCTGTCCATCAGCTTTCGCCCCAGCGCCCGGCAGATCCGCTTTGCAACCCCCAAGGGCGTGGTGCTGACCACGGTGATCGAGGACCGCATTGTCTGGGACGACTATCGCGAGGCCGCCGCCCGGCTGAGCATTGCGCCGCCGGTGAAGATCCTCATGGTGGATGCGGCCAAGCTGGTCGTGAATGGTGGTGCGTTTGACAACAGCAGCTGCTTGGCGGCCTCTCAGCGTTAGCCGGCTTATCTCTTGGTTGGAGACCTTCTCTCTTTCGCTTCGTGTTGAGACCTTTTCACTCGTTGCTTGGGGCGACCGTTTCACTTGCTGCGCGGGAAGGGGATATGCCGAGCTCCTCATGGCGGCTACCGCAAATCGTCGCCCGGCACATCCCCTTCCCGCGCGACCCTGGGCGATCCAACGTTTCAATACCCGCGCGCCGGTTGCGAATCGGTCTGCGGTCTGCGGTATTTCTCAGCAAGTGAAGCAACGCCCCAGTGAGCGCAAGGGGCAAGGGTGGGTGACGATTTGTGATAGCCATGAGGAGCCCACCCTTGCCCCTTGCGCTCACCCACCCGCAGGCGCGACAGAAGTGCAGGCGCACCAACCCTGAGGCAAGACAGAAGGCTAGGCACACCCCACCCCCAGCCAAGACAGAAGCTAAAGCTCCGCCCGGTTGCGCCCCCGCTCCTTGGCCAGGTAAAGCTTTTCGTCGGCCTGGCGAAAAAGGTGCTTGACCTCGCCGCTGGCCACCGCCTCCCAGGACCCGCCCACAGAAATGGTGGTGACGCCCCAGTCAGCGTTGCGCGCGTGCGCAATCGACAGGGCGTGCACCGCTGTCACGATGGCTTGCGCGACCTGCTCGCAGGCCGCGCGTGTGGCGCCGGCCAGGGTGACGGCGAACTCCTCGCCGCCATAGCGTGCCGCAAAAGCGTTGTGCGTCAGACCTTGGCGGTTCATGGCCTCGACCACCGCCTCCACCGCTTTGGCCACGCTGCGCAGGCAGTCGTCACCGGCCTGGTGGCCGTAGTGGTCGTTGTACTTTTTGAAGTTGTCTATGTCCAACATCAGCAGGCCAAAAGAGGCTCCCGCTTGCAGGGCGTTGGACCAGGCCTGGTCAACCAAGCGGTCCATGCTGCGGCGGTTGTGCAGGCCGGTCAGGCCGTCATGGTCGGCGATGTTTTGCAGCTTGGCATTGGCCAGGCTCAGGCGCTGGCGCAAACCGGCAATGCGGCTCATGGCCTGCATCTTGGCCTGCAGCACAGGCTCGGCCACGAACTTGGACATGAAGTCATCGCCGCCGGCATCGATGGCGGTGGTCAGGTTTTGCACCGTGTCCGAGGAGGTCAGGAAAATGATAGGCGTCCAGGCCCATTCCTGGGTAGCTTCGATGTCGCGGATTTTGTGGGTCGCCACAAAGCCGTTCATCACCGGCATTTCAATGTCCATCAGAATCAGGTCCGGGCACAGGCTGGCAAACAGGTCCACCGCCTTCTGGCCGTTTTCGGCATGCACCACCTCGTAGCCGTAGCTGTTCAGGCGCGAGGTCATGACCTGCGCCACCGAGCGTGCGTCGTCTACCAGCAAAATTTTCATAGGCGTGTGGGCGTCATGGCGGTCCTGGACTCAGGAAACCCGGAAGTTGGCAATCTCGTCCTGCAGTGCGTCGGCTTGCGAGGTCAGGGCGCCAGCGGCAGCGTTGGTCTGTTCGACCAGGGCGGCGTTTTGCTGGGTGTTCTGGTCCAGCTCCTGAATCGAAACCCCGACCTGCCCGACCAAGTCGGCCTGCTCGCGCGCCGCCGTCGCAATTTCGCCCAAGAAGGCGTTGATCTGCTGGGCATTGGCCACCACATCGGTCATGGTCTGGCCGGCGCCTTCCACCACCTTGGTGCCGCTCTCTACGCGTTGCACGCTGGCCGAAATCAGGGTCTTGATTTCGCGCGCGGATGTGGCGCTGCGCTGCGCCAGCAGGCGCACCTCGCTGGCCACCACCGCAAAACCCCGGCCCGACTCGCCAGCGCGCGCGGCTTCGACGGCAGCGTTGAGCGCCAGGATATTGGTCTGGAAGGCAATGCCGTCGATGACGGTGATGATGTCGTTGATCTTGGCCGAGGCGTTGTGGATCTCGCGCATGGTGCCCACCACCTGGGCAAACACCGAGCTGCCCTTTTCTGCCACCTGGTAGTTTTCTACCGCAAAGGCGGCGGCCATGCTGGCGCGCTCGGCCGTGGCACTGACCATGGCACTGATGTTTTGCATGTTGGAGGCCTGCGCTTCCAGCACCGAGGCGCTGGCTTCGGTGCGCCCACCCAGGTCGGTGCTGGCGGCGGAGATTTCGGCCGCAGCACCGTGCAGGGCGCGCGCGCTATGGCGCACCTTGCGGATCAGGATGTGCAGCGAGTCATAGGCCTTGCGCAGGTCCACGATCACCTTGGCCGGCTCGTCACTGCCCCAGGGCTTGCGCGGGCGGTGGCGCAGGTCGCCATCGGACATTTCGTCCAGGTGCCTGCTGATTAGAAGCAGGCCACCGCGGGTGACCAGGAAGAAGCTGTAGAACAGGTACAGCGCCAGCAGCAGGCCCAGGCTGAGCACCACCGTGGTCTTGATGCGCTCGTCCTGCATGCCGCCTATGCGGGTGGCCAGCAGCCCGTCGAGCGTGTCGATCAAGCGATCGGCCAGCGCGTATTGCAGCTGCAGGCTGCTGGCAGCACTGGCCGCAAATGCGCTTTGCTTGGCCGGAGCGCCGTCCAGCGCGTCCAGCAGCGTTGTGCGGCTGAGGGTCAAAAAGGCGGCGCTGGCTGCCAGCGCTTCTTTGGCCTGCAGTTGCTGCTCCAGCGATGCGTTGTAGGCCTGGGCCTTGGCCAAGCCGTCCTGCATATTGCCGAGCTGGAACTGCGCCAGCGTGAGCAGCTCCACCAGGCTGCGCTGCTGCTCGGGTGTGGCCGCTCCGGCTTTCAAAAGGCCCTGCCCCAGGCTGGCCAGCTTGGAGGTGTTCTCGGCCAGGTCGGGGATGCGGAAGAACACCGCGTCCATCAGGTAGTAGGAGTCGATGTCCGGGTCCAGCGTCAGGTTGGAGGCGTCGGT
>JAYVNF010000203.1:0-5346 GCA_043758575.1 Rhodoferax sp. | reverse complement strand
GGGTGTCCACCACCATGGGTTCCAGCGCCTGCGATTGGAGGGCAACTTGACGCCTTTTTGCTTCACCCATTTGGTGACCTCGACAAATCCGTTGAAACCTCCACGATCTAGTGTAGTGAAACTTGGCTGCGCCTTGGCAATTCAAGGGCCCATCACACCAGCGCACGCACCGGCTGCAACAGCACCACCAGCGCACCCGCGCCGCCATGTGCCGGTTGCGCCTGCACAAAGGCCACCACCTCGGCCTTTTGCACCAGCCAGCGGTGTACCTTGTCCTTGAGCACCGGCTCCTTGCCGGGCGATCCCAGGCCCTTGCCGGTGACCACGCGCACGCAGCGTATGCCTTGCTTGTGCGCCTCGCGGATGAAGCTGGTGAGCGTTTCGCGCGCTTCGTCGGTGCGCAGACCGTGCAGGTCTACCTGGCGCTGGATGGTCCATTTACCGCGGCGCAGCTTTTGGGTCACATCCGGCCCCACACCGGCGCGCCGGAAGCTCAGGCGTTCGTCGGTTTCCAGCAGGCTGCTGACGTCGACTTCGTCGCTCAGCGCCTCTTGCAGGGCGGCGGCCTCGTCCAGCAGGTGTTGCTTGGGGATGGGGGCGGGGGGTGCTGGTTTGAGGTTGGCAAGCGTGCTGGGTGGCAGGCGTGCGACATTGCCCACGGCGGCCTGGAACAGGTTGCGCCGCAGCGTGTTTTGTTTGGTCTCCAGTGCACGCTGGGCCTTGTCGGCGGCGGCGCGCAGCGCCTGCGCTTCGATCTCTTTTTTGACGGCTTTCAAACCGGCAAGCGAGCTGATCTTCACATCAGCCCCTTTTCAGCCATGGACAGGGCCTGGCCTTCGCCCACGATGATGTGGTCCAGCACCCGCACATCCACCAGCGCCAGGGCGGCGCGCAGGTTGTGCGTCAATCGGATGTCGGCCTCGGAAGGCTGCACCGAGCCGCTGGGGTGGTTGTGCGCCAGCACCACGCTGGCGGCGTGGTTGTGCAGGGCGCGCAACACCACTTCACGCGGGTAGACGCTGGTTTGGCTCAGGGTGCCGCGAAACAGTTCTTCGGTTTGCAGCAGCTTGTTTTGCACATCCAGAAAGCACACGGCAAACACCTCGTGCGGGAGTTGGGACAGGCGCATCTGCAGGTGCTGCTTGACGGCAGCCAGGTCGCTCAGCACGCTGCGCTCCTGCAGGCGCTGGGCCACGGCGCGGCGGGCCAGCTCCAGCACGGCCATGATTTCGGCGCGCTTGGCCGGCCCCAGGCCCTTGACCTTTTTCAGATCCTCTTGCGTGGCGCCCAGCAATCCGGCAATGCCGCCAAAGCCGGGCGTGGGCCCGTCTACCGTGCGATTGCCCTTTATTTGCAGCAGCTCATCGGCCATTTGCAGCACGCCTTTGCCCACAATGCCGGTGCGCAACAGCAGGGCCAGCAGCTCGGCGTCACTCAGGGCCGAGGGGCCGCGGGCCAGCAGTTTTTCGCGTGGACGGGCGGCTGCAGGAAGGTCTTTGAGGGACATGGCGGGGCTTTCTACAATAGGGGTCAGTTTATCGGGACTTTTATGACCTCTGCGCTTCCCCGTGTTCAAGCGGGCTCCTTCCTCACGCTGCACTACCGCCTGGGCGGCCCGGCCGGTGACATCATCAACACCTTCAGCGGCAAACCCGCCACTTTGAGCCTGGGCACGGGTGAGCTGTCGCCTGCAGTAGAGGCCTGTTTGCTGGGCCTGGAGGAGGGCACGCGCTCAACCTTTGAGCTGGCCGCAGGCGCGGCCTTCGGGCCACGCAACCCCGATATGCAGCAGTGGCTGGCGCGCAAGGTGCTCACAGACATGGGCGACCCGCACGAAACCTATAACCCGGGTGATGTGGTGGAGTTCCCCACGCCGGACGGCAAGGGCAAATTCGCCGGCGTCGTGCAGCAGGTCAAAGACAGTTCGGTGCTGTTTGACTTCAACCACCCGCTGGCGGGTCAGCCAGTGAGCTTTGAAGTGCAGCTGATTGGCGTGCTATGAGCGGCCACGTTTCAGACACGACGGCCAAGGGCACCCCAGGGGCGCTGCCCCGGGAGATGGAAGTGCTGCTGGCCGAGCCGCGCGGCTTTTGTGCCGGTGTGGACCGGGCCATCGAAATTGTGGAAAAAGCGCTGACCAAATTCGGCGCGCCGATTTATGTGCGCCACGAGATCGTGCACAACACCTATGTGGTCAATGACCTCAAGCAAAAGGGTGCCATCTTCATCGAAGAACTGGACGACGTGCCCGCCGGCGCCACCCTGGTGTTTTCGGCCCATGGCGTCAGCCGCGCCACGCACCAGGAGGCTGCGGCCCGCGGTTTTCAGATTTTTGATGCCACCTGCCCTCTGGTGACCAAGGTGCACGTGGAAGTGGCCAAGCTGCACAAAGAGGGTTATGAGTTCATCATGATCGGCCACAAGGGCCACCCCGAGGTCGAAGGCACCATGGGCCAGCTCGACAGCGGTATTCACCTGGTGGAAGACGTGAAAGACGTGGCCCGGGTCAACCCATCCCAGACCGAGAAGCTGGCCGTGGTGACGCAAACTACCCTCAGCGTGGACGATGCCGCCGAGATTTCTGCCGCCGTGAAGGCGCGATTCCCCAAGGTGCGCGAGCCCAAGCAGCAAGACATTTGCTACGCCACGCAAAACCGCCAGGACGCAGTGAAGCTGATGAGCCCGCAGGTGGATGTGGTGATTGTGGTGGGCAGCCCCACCAGCTCCAACAGCAACCGGCTGCGCGAAGTAGCGCGCAAGCTGGGCACGGCCAGCTACATGGTGGACAACGCCGAAGAATTGCAGGCCGAGTGGTTTGCCGGCAGCCTGCGCGTAGGCCTGACGGCCGGTGCGTCGGCCCCCGACGTGCTGGTGAAAGCAGTGATCGACCGCCTGAAAGAACTGGGCGCCGTGTCGATACGCAAGATGGACGGCATCGAAGAAACCGTAAAGTTCCCTTTGCCCAAGGGCCTGCGCCTGGATACCAACGACTAACCCAAATAGAACCATGCTGGACATCAACCTACTTCGCAAAGACCTCGAAACTGTCGTGGCCCGCCTTGCCACGCGCAAGAATCCACAAACTTTTTTGGATGAAACCGCCTTTCGCGCTTTGGAAACGGAGCGCAAAGCCATCCAGATGCGCACCGAGGAGCTGCAAAGCAAGCGCAACTCCCTGAGCAAGCAAATCGGCATGCTCAAGTCCAAGGGGCCCGCAGGCGCCGCGGAGGTCGAGGTCGTGATGGCCGAGGTGAATGGCCTGAAAGCCGAACTCGAAGCGTCCGCCGCGCGCCTGGAGCAAATCCAGGCCGAGATGCAAACCCTGCTGCTGGCCGTGCCCAACCTGCCGCACGAGAGCGTGCCCGTGGGTGCGGATGAGCATGGCAATGTGGTGCTGCGCAGCTGGGGCACACCCGGCACTTACGACTTTGCGATCAAGGACCATGTAGACCTGGGCGAACCCCTGGGCCTGGACTTCGAGATGGGCGTGAAGCTCACCGGTTCGCGCTTCACTGTCATGAAGGGCCCGATTGCCCGTTTGCACCGCGCATTGGCCCAGTTCATGCTGGACGTGCAGACCCAGGAACACGGTTACACCGAGTGCTACACGCCCTACATCGTCAACGGCGAAACCCTGCGCGGCACCGGCCAACTGCCCAAGTTTGAGGGCGACCTGTTCGCCGCCAAGAAGGGTGGCCAGGATGGCGAGGCGCAACCCGACCACACCGCGCTGTACCTGATTCCCACCAGCGAAGTGACCATGACCAACTTCGTGCGCGATGTGGTGCTGGCCGAGAGTGATCTGCCGTTGAAACTCACCGCCCACACGCCGTGCTTCCGCTCGGAAGCCGGCAGCGCCGGGCGCGACACCCGCGGCCTGATTCGCCAGCACCAGTTTGACAAGGTGGAGATGGTGCAAATCGTGCACCCCGACAAGAGCTACGAAGCGCTGGAAGAAATGACTGGCCACGCGGAAGCGATTCTGCAAAAGCTGGGCCTGCCCTACCGGGTGATGAGCCTGTGCACCGGCGACATGGGGTTTGGTGCGGCCAAGACCTATGACCTGGAAGTGTGGCTACCGGCGCAAAACACCTTTCGCGAGATCAGCTCGGTGTCCAACTGCGAGGCCTTCCAGTCGCGCCGCCTGCAGGCCCGCTTCAAGAATGCCCAGGGCAAGAATGAACTGGTGCACACCCTGAACGGCTCCGGCCTGGCCGTGGGCCGCACGCTGGTGGCGGTGCTGGAAAATTACCAGAATGCGGATGGTTCCATCACCGTGCCCGAAGTGCTGCGCGCTTACGTCGGTGGACTGGAGCGCCTGAGCGCCTGATTGGCGCAAGCAGTCCGGGCGGGAATCTGGAAAAGGGGTTTTGGCCCTGCTAGAATCTCGTTCTGTGCTGAAAAGCGCATGGAAGCGTGGCAGAGTGGCCGAATGTACCTGATTCGAAATCAGGCGTACCGAAAGGTACCGTGGGTTCGAATCCCACCGCTTCCGCCAGGTAGTCAGGGCCTCTGCAGTGCAGAGGCCCTTTTTGCTGGGAAGCCCCACGCCGTGCGGGCTGCGCGGGGGTGATGCCTTTCTCTGCGTCGCACTTTTCACCTTATCCGCCGTTCTTTTCCCCCATTCCCCACGCTTTTCTCTGTGGCCAAAAAATCCGGTCGACTCCTCCTGTTGATGGTGTCCAGAATACATGCTGCAAAAGCAGGTCAGGGGTACCAAAGCACCCCTGAATTTTGTTTCGAATGAATCGGGGCCAGGTCGTTTTGGTGTCACTGGCGGGCATCCTCTAATCCGAGCAGACGTCGCTGCTCGACCCAATCGGACGGCAGTGGCACCATCCGGTAAAGCTTCTCCGCCGTCAGCTCCGCTGGGTGTTTCCCCATTGCGATGGTCTGAATAATGTCCGGTGCCAGCATGGCCAGATACATCAGCCGCGTGACATATGACGTGTCAACCCCGACTTCGTCTGCCATGGACTGCACGCCATCACAGCTGCCCGATGTCATTTGTGCCAGCCACGCATGCCCCTGGGCAATCAGTTTGAGCAGCCGCAGATCGGGGCCTCGAGCCTGCATATCATTGTTCACAATCAGCTTCATTGCCAAGCCTCGGCGCTTGAGTACGATGGCAGTGGTCAACCAGACTACTTCTTCACTCTGCGCTTCTGACAGGATTTCCACCTTGACCGCAATCTCCATGCGATCCGGGTGCAGCACGATACTTTGAATGGTGCGCGAGATACTTTGTTTGGTTCTTCATCGATTTCACTGTGATTTTTCCCTTGCTGCGGGACAATGCAGTGATTCAATATTTCCAGCTTGAGCATGAAAGATACCGCGCTGTAT
>JAYVNF010000202.1:0-5348 GCA_043758575.1 Rhodoferax sp. | reverse complement strand
AGGCCCTCAGTCGTCCTGCGTGTCCTTCAGGGCGCTTTGCAGCAGCGCCATGCCCTGGTCCCAGGCCTGGGCCAAGTCGGCAAACAGGGGCGCCGAGTCAAAGCTTTTGCCGGAATTGACGGCCCGCGCACCCTTGAGAATCAGCGCCTTGTTGGACTGGGCGATGAAGTCAAAGTGCGCTGCCGCCTGCAGCAGTTCCGGGTGGCCAAAGCCGGCCTGCCAGCGCAGATGCGTGGCGCCCAGGTCAAAGGCGGCACCGGCCTGGCGTATTGTCGCAAAGGCCCAGGCGTGGTAGTGGGTCAGACCCTTGGCCTGCAGCATCGGCAGGTCGACGGCAAAGCGCTGGCCAAAGCGGCTGAAGGGGTTGCTCACAGGGCGGCGCTCCACATGGCGCTTGAGCAGCTTCCAGGCCATGGCGGCCAGTTCTTCGGGCGGGCGCTGCAGCATGCGGTCCACGCGCACCACTTCGGCGAAAAAAGGCAGGTAGGCCAGGTCCTCGGCAAAGCCTAGGCGAAAGGTCTGTACGAAATCTTCACCCGAGAGTTCGAAATAACCGGCGCTGTGAAAGTAGCCCAGGCGTTGGCCGGCCACATCCACATCGGCAAGCACGATGGTGGTTTTGCTGTGCTTGCGCCGGTAGTCGGTGCCGGCGGTGTCGGGCAGCCAGAAGGCGTCGACCTCGGTGCTGATGAGTTTGCCCGCCGCCAGGTACTCCAGCGCGTGCTCCAGCAGGGGCCGCCAGACCGTCAGCTCCTGCACGTCCACGCCGTAGAGCGCGCGGATTTCTTCCAGCGAAGGCTTGAAGAAGGTCCACTGGTCGCCCTCAAAATCTACCGCCAGGGTGAAGGGCAGCATGGCCAGGGGCTCAAGGCCCAGGGCGTGCAGCAGCTCGATCCAGACGTCGCCATAGCAGTTCTTTTCGACCCACACGGCCTCCTGGCTGTGCAGGCTGTGGCATTGGTAGCTGCCGGCTTGCAAGCCGGTGATGGCCACTACGGCGCTCATGGCCAGAGCAGTGCGCGCACGTTCTGCGGCCACAGCGCGGTGTCGAAACCGTGGGTCTTGATCAGCGCCAGTGTGACGCGTTCCATGCCAAAGCCCAGGCAGGCGGTTTGCGCCGGGGTGTCGTCGGCATTGCGAATGCCAAACACTGAACTGAAATGGTCCTGGTGCCAGTTGAAGGAGCAGATGGCGGTGGGGCTTTCCAGTGAAATCACCGGCACCACGATCTCGAACTTCAGGCGCTGGTCGACCTGGTTGGCGGCCATGACCTTGCCGCCGCGCCCGAAGAAGGGGTCGGCGGCCACGTCACTGCGCACCGGCAGTTCCAGGTCCTGCAATAGCTTGAGGCCACGCTCCAGCCAGGCGTCGCGCCAGGCCACCACTTCGTCTGGGCGGCCCACGCGCACGTACTCGCGCACCCGAAAGGCCTGCATGCGGGTGGGCTCATCCGAGGGCTCGTGGCGGTAGACCCAACTGATCAGTGTGACCAGGCGCCCACCATTGGGCAGCAGGCCGCTGAAGGTGGGGTAGACCGGATAGCAGGCGGCCGGGGTCATCATCATTTCTGTGATGTCCAGCATGTCTTCCCAGCGTTCGCCGGCACGGATGCGTGCACCCATCTCGCGGGACTTGAGTTCGTTGCCAAAAAAGCTGTGGATGGAGCCTGAGAGCTGCGGGAAGTTCTCCATATAGCCCACGGTCTCCAGCAGCTTGCGTGGCAGCACGGGCGGGAAGGCCATGGGCTCAGCCTTGTCGGGTGCTGCGATGCGTTGCACCAGGGCATCAAAGCGGTTCAGTATGTCTTCAAACACCGGGCCACGGCCATAGCAGCCCTTGACGCCGCTGGGAATGGTCATGCCGTGGGCCAGCAGCTCGGCCGCAAAATTTTCAATGTCGTAAGTGGGGTTCATGGCGCATCTTTAAAAACAAGGAGCATGGACGCGCTTTTTGCGGCAATGCGGTCGTTGGTGATCATCAGGGCGCCGGAGAGTGCGTCGCGGTACTGGCGGCCCAGGGCAAAGGGGCTGTCGTTTTTGTAGCCCAGGATGCCCACGATCTGCAGCGCCTTGTGCACGATTTGGGGGGCCAGTTCGGAGCTGCTGATCTTCAGGTTGTTCAGCCGCAGCGCCCAGCCCATGCTGAGCAAAGCCTCCTGTGCCGGCGCATTGGGCGCAATCGTGTCAAAATCGGTGGCAGCGCTGTGCCAGTGCTGCTTCATGTTCTGCAGCTGCATGGAGACGTCGGCCAACCGACTCGCCGTGGGCGGTACCGAGCCGGGCTTTTGCCGGGCTTGCCCGCGCACAAACTGGGCCGCCTTGGCCACCGCGTCTGCAGCGATGCCCCACCACAGCGCGGCCCACAGAATGTGGGAGTAGGGAACCATGCTTTGGGCCGAGCTGTCGGCAAAGCTGCCGGGAAGGATTTGCGTGATGTGGCCGTTGGACTCCAGCTTGAAGCCGGGGCTGCAGGTGCCGCGCATGCCCATGGTGTCCCAGCTGGTGGTTTGCTCCAGGCTGCAGTCGGCGCGTTTTACCAGCACCAGCACCAGCACCTGGTCGCTGGTGGCCGCATCCGGGGCCCGGCGGCAGGTCACCAGAATGGCATCGGCGTGGGCGCAATACGAGCCGGTGGTGGCGTCCTTGTGGAGTGTGAACTGCGCGCCCTCGCACTGTACGGCGCAGATGCTGGAGCGGGTGTCACCAAAGGTGCCGACTTCCGAGGTCATGGAGGCAAGCAGGTACTGCTGCTGCACCAGCTCTTGCAGGTAGCTGCGGAAAAATGGGCTCTGCATGCCATGGCGCGCGATGCAGGCCAGTTGGATGAGGTGCATGGCCAGTACCATGCCGCTGGAGCTGCAGGCCTGGGACAAGATAGCGCACAGCTGGGCCTGCTCCAACAGGCTGCAATCCGCGCCGCCCAGCTCGGTAGGAACCCCGGCCGACAGCACACCGGCATCCTTGAGTGCTTGCACAGTTTCGGTGGGAAAGCGTGCCTGCTTGTCCACATCCGCGGCGTTGGGTGCCGCTTGCTCGCTGGCGATGCGGCGCACGGCAGCGTGCAGCAAAGCAAAGCTCTGGTCTGGCCTGGACAGCATGAAAATTCCCTCGAGTGATGCGCTATTTATTGTGTAGAGATGTAATCCCTATTGCGTATTCTAGAATAGACTGGCATGCGTGATTGACAAACCCGCCATCCATTTTCAGGGCATTCAGGGCACTGTACCGCGTCTCTTGGTGGGCTTTGACTTGGTAGACATTGCGGCACTGGTGGATTCGGTAACGCAGTTTGGCGCTGCCTTCAAGCAGCGCCTGTTCACTGCTGCTGAGCTGGCCTATGCCGAAGACGGTGTGGGCTTGTGGCCAGAGCGCCTGGCGGCCCGATTTGCTGCCAAGGAGGCCACCATCAAGGCGCTGGACTTGGCCAATGCCGGCATCGCTTGGCGCGATATCGAGGTGGTCAAGCTGGCAACGGTTGGCTGCGAACTCCGGCTGCACGGCCCGGTGTGTGCTATTGCCAGGTCCAGGGGCGTGCAGCAGTGGGCGCTCAGCCTGAGCCACGATGGCGGTTATGCAGGGGCGTTTGTGGTGGGGCTGGTGGCGGAACAAGGCGCTGAGCAGGGCGCAGAGCTTGGGCCGGCGCAAGCGTAGCAATATCAATATAAATGGAAGCAGGGAAACAATACCTATGGCAACGACGGAACAACTGGACGCGCAAATTCGCAATGTGTTGCGCGAGCAGGGTCACCTTAACAAAGACGTGGATGCGCTGGAAGTCAGCAGCGATCTGTACCAGTCCGGCATGACATCGCATGCCAGCGTCAACGTCATGCTGGCGCTCGAAGGCGTATTCGATATTGAGTTTCCAGACCACATGCTCAAACGCAATGTGTTTGCCAGCATCCAGTCCATACGCAGCGCGCTGGGCGAATTGGTCGCACCCTGAGGTCTGTGATGCCAGGGCCCGCATTGGAAGACGGTCCGCACGACGAAGGCACGCCCTATGAGCGCGTTGTGCTGACGAGCCACTGGAGCCTTTGTTCTGCGCTACCGTCCGAGCCTGATGGCCCTCTGGGGACGGCGCTTGCGCAATGGATTCCCATTCCCGAACTGGGAACTGCTGCGGCAGCCCTGCGCGATATCCAGGACTGGAGCCTGGACGAAGCGCCGCGCCGCTTTGATGCTTTGAATTGGTGGTATCGACTGGAGTTTGCGGCAGCGCCGGCCAGTCCCGGTGAACGCGTGCTGCTGGGCTTTGATGGCCTGGCCACACTGGCCCAGGTCTGGCTGAACGGGCGTGAGCTGCTGCACAGCGACAACATGTTTGTGGCCCATGTCTGTGATGTCAGCCGCTTGCTGCAGCCCACAGGCAACACGCTGCTGCTGCGCTTTGCCGCGCTGGACACTGCCCTAGCCCAGCGCCGCCCGCGCCCGCGCTGGCGCGCCCCCATGGTGGAGCACCAGCAGCTGCGCTGGTTGCGCACCACGCTGCTGGGGCGCACGCCGGGTTGGTCTGTGCCGGCGGCGGCGGTCGGGCCCTGGAAGGACATATGGCTGGAGCGGCGGCGCCACTTCGAATGGAATGGCCTGCGGCTGCAGCCAAGGGTGCAGGGTACTGATGGGCGGTTGCATTGCGCGTTGCAGCTAGTATCCCTGGGCACAGAGGCCGTAGCTTCGGCCGTGTTGCATGTCAAGCGCCAGGGGCGCAGCTACAGCCAGGCCCTGTCACCGGGGCAGGATGGGCGCTGGAGCGCCGAGCTGCAGGTGCCGGACGTCGATTTGTGGTGGCCGCACACACATGGCCAGGCCGCGTTGTACGAGGTTTGCGTGCGGGTATCCATGGACGCAGGCACGGACGAAGGCACAGGTGTAGCGGCGTCCTGCTATGACCTGCCGTTGGGCCGCGTCGGCTTTCGCACCCTGTCCATCAGCACCGCCGAGGGCGATTTTTCCTTGCGGGTGAACGGTGTGCCGGTGTTTTGCCGCGGTGCCTGCTGGACGCCGCTGGACCCGGTGAGCCTGCGCGCCACAGCGCAGGCCTACCGCGCGGCCATCGCGCAGACCTGCGCGGCCGGCATGAACATGCTGCGTGTGGCCGGCACCATGGTCTACGAGGACGATGCCTTTTTTGATGCCTGTGATGCCGCCGGCGTGCTGGTCTGGCAGGACTTCATGTTTGCCAACATGGATTTCCCGTTTGAAGATGCCGCGTTTGCTGCCTCGGTGGCATTGGAAGTGCGCCAGCAACTGGCCCGCCTGGCCTCCCGTGCCAGCCTGGCGGTGCTGTGCGGCAACAGCGAAGTGTCCCAACAGGCGGCCATGTGGGGTGCTGCCAAGCCGCTGTGGGGC
>JAYVNF010000201.1:0-5361 GCA_043758575.1 Rhodoferax sp. | reverse complement strand
CGCGGCTGTACTTGGTGCCCAGGTAGAACACATGGCCAATTTCAATGCCACGCTCGATCGCCAGCACGCCTTTGCCGTCGGGCGACAAATCGCCCTCCACCACGTTGCGCAGGTCGGCAATCACATCGGGCTCGGGCAGGTCACGGCCCCAGTTCACACCGCTCAGGTGGAAGTCGGCCACATTGGCGCCACAAATCCAGTCGGACATGACGGCCACCTCACGGTCCACCACCACGCTCAGGGGCTTCTTCAAGCCAACCGGCCCCAGGTAACCGGGCTCGCAACCAAAGTGCTCGTCAATCTCGGGCAGGCTGGCAAAGCGAAAGCCGGCCAGACCGGGCACCTTGGCCACCTTGATCTCGTTCATGCTGCGGTCACCGCGAATCAGCAACAGCCAGACGCGCGACTTGGTGATCTCGCCCTTGTCATTGCGCTCGTCGGTGGCCACCACCAGGCTCTTGAGCGAGTTTTCAATCGGCAGCTTCAGGTAGTTGGCCACGTCCACACAGGTGCTCATGCCCGGCGTAGACACTTTTTCCAGCGTCTGCGTGGCAGCAGCACGTGGTGCCGTAGGGGCCAGCGCCTCGGCCTTTTCCATGTTGGCGGCGTAGTCGCTGTGGGGGCAGTAGACGATGGCGTCTTCGCCGGTGGCGGCAATCACCTGGAACTCTTCGGACAGGTCGCCCCCAATGGCGCCACTGTCGGCGGCCACAGCGCGGTAGACCAGCCCAAAGCGGTCAAAAATGCGGCGGTAGGCTTTGGCCATGACCTGGTAGCTGAGCTTGGCTGCATCCTGGTCGCGATCGAAGCTGTAGGCGTCCTTCATGGTGAACTCGCGCCCGCGCATCAGGCCAAAGCGCGGGCGGCGCTCGTCACGGAATTTGGTCTGAATCTGGTACAGGTTCTTGGGCAGCTGCTTGTAGCTCTTGATTTCCTGGCGCGCGATATCGGTCACCACCTCTTCGCTGGTGGGCTGCACCACGTAGTCGCGTTCGTGCCGGTCCTTGATGCGCAGCAGCTCTGGGCCCATGGCCTCAAAGCGGCCGGTCTCTTGCCAGAGTTCGGCCGGTTGAATCACCGGCATGGACACCTCCACGGCGCCGGCACGGTTCATCTCCTCGCGCACAATGGCTTCGACCTTGCGAATCACGCGCAGGCCCATGGGCATGTAGCTGTAAATGCCGGCCCCCAGCTTCTTGACCATCCCTGCGCGCATCATCAGTTTGTGGCTCACCACTTCGGCATCCGCCGGCGCTTCTTTGAGGGTGGAGATAAGGAATTGGGAGGCTTTCATGGCGCTGCTTGGAGGTTCTTCAAAGGCTGTAGAAGACTTCGCTGCTTGATGCACCCCAGTTGCTGTGCATAATGAACGAAGTTTAAGAATTGGGGTTTGATTATGCTTGACCGGGACGGCTTTCGCCCCAATGTCGGCATCATCCTGCTCAACCAGAAAAATCAGGTATTTTGGGGCAAACGCTTACGCACCCACTCGTGGCAATTTCCGCAGGGTGGCATTGACCGGGGGGAGACTCCCGAGCAGGCCATGTTCCGCGAATTGCACGAAGAGGTGGGGCTGCATCCGCAGCATGTGATGATCGTTGCCCGTACCCGAGACTGGTTGCGCTATGAGGTGCCAGACAGGTACATACGACGCGATGCGCGTGGCCATTACAAAGGCCAAAAGCAGATTTGGTATTTGCTTCAACTCACCGGCCATGACTGGGATTTGAATCTGCGCGCCACCGACCATCCGGAGTTCGACGCCTGGCGTTGGAACGACTACTGGGTGCCGCTGGAATCCGTGGTCGAATTCAAACGCGGCGTCTACGAGATGGCCCTGACCGAGCTCGCCCGCTTTCTGCCCCGCAGCGACAACCGCAACCGCTACCTCCGCCATGGCAACCGACCGCGCGACCAGGACACTGGTGCGCGTAGCAACGTGCCTGCCGACGCCATGCCACACCATGATGCGTCCACGCAAGCGGATGCGCCTGGTGGCGACGTACCCGACTCCCATGAAATCTAAATTCCCCCTTCTGACACTGGCCGCCGCACTGGCGCTGGGCACGACCTGCAGCCTGGCCCAGAGCACATTCACCAACACGGGAAACGGTACCGACAACCCGGATTGGGCCGAGGAGGCCATACCGGCGCCACCAGCCTTTGCCGTCGACAAGCTGATTGCCATCGACATGCCCCCCTACGTCTCCCTCCAAGTGGGCGTGGACCCCGAGACCATTGTGGTGGGTGGCGACGGCGTGGTGCGCTACGTCATCGTCATGCGCAATGCCACGGGCAACACCAGTGCCGTCTTTGAGGGCATACGTTGCGTAACCGACGAAGTCAAAACCTATGCGCGCCAGGGCACATCCGGCAGCTGGACCCTGCTGGAGAACCCGGTGTGGAAATCGGTCTCCGACAACATGCCCTCGCGCCATGCCCAGGCCTTTGCCAGACAAGGCGGCTGCCAGAGCCGGCTGGCCACCAGCAAACGGGAAATCATTGAAGCGCTGAAAGCGGGACTGCGCTCCACAGGCAGCAAAAAATCCTACTGACCCCGGCTCACCCTTAACGGGTGATCACCAGGTTGTCCCGGTGCAGCATTTCGGCCTCGGCGGCATAGCCCAGGTAGCGCTCTATCTCGCTGGACGGTTTGCGGCAAATCAGCCGCGCCTCGGCACTGGAGTAGTTGGCCAGGCCACGGGCAATTTCAACGCCGCTGTCATCGCGCACGGCGATCACATCACCGCGTGAAAAATCGCCTTCTACCTGCACCATGCCAATGGGCAGCAGGCTTTTGCCGCCATCGCGCAACTTGACCACGGCGCCGACATCCACCACCACGGCACCGCGCATTTGCAGGTGGTCGGCAATCCACTGCTTGCGTGCCTGCGTCTTCTGGGTTTGGGCCACCAGCAAGGTGCCTATGGGCTCGCCAGCAGTCAGGCGGATGAGCGCGTCCGGCTCGCGACCCCAGGCAATCACGGTAGAGGCACCGGAGCCAGCCGCACGCTTGGCCGCCAGTATCTTGGTAATCATGCCGCCGCGCCCGATGCTGGAGCCCGCCCCTCCGGCCATCAGCTCCAGCTCGGGGTCACCGGCCTTGGCTTCGTGCACAAAGCGGGCTTCGGGGTCTTTGCGGGGATCGGCCGTGTACAGGCCCTTCTGGTCGGTGAGTATCACCAGCGCATCGGCCTCCACCAGATTGGCCACCAGCGCACCCAGGGTGTCGTTGTCGCCAAACTTGATTTCGTCGTTCACCACGGTGTCGTTTTCATTGATCACCGGCACCACGCCCAGCTTCAGGAGCGTGAGCAAGGTGGAGCGGGCATTCAGGTAGCGTTCGCGGTCGGCCAGGTCGGCATGGGTCAGGAGCACTTGGGCGCTGCCCAAGGCGTTCTCGCGCAGCTTGCTCTCGTACATCTGGGCCAGGCCCATCTGGCCGACAGCCGCCGCCGCCTGCAACTCCTGGATGGCCTTGGGCCGCGTGGTCCAGCCCAGGCGCTTCATGCCCTCGGCAATGGCACCGCTGGAGACCATGATGACCTCGCGCCCATCGGCCATCAGGTGCGCGATCTGGCGGCACCATTCGCCAATGGCCTGCTCGTCCAGGCCGCGGCCTTCGTTGGTCACCAGGCTGGAGCCGACTTTGATAACGATGCGCTTGGCCTTGCGCAGCGCGGAAGAGGGAGTTTTCTTGGTCACGCGAAAATGGACAGGCTCAGAGGATGAAAGGTTCAGGTGCTGGCAGGTTCGTCGCCAAGAAAGCGCGGGTCCACTTCCACATGCGGTTGCTCGGCCACTTGCTGCGCCTTCACATGCTTGTAGATTTCCTTGATCAAAGGCTCGCAGCCCTCGCGCGTCAGGGCCGAGATCTGGAACACCGGGCCCTTGAATTTGTAGCGCTTGATGAAGTCCTTGATGATGGCCTCGCGCTCATCCAGCGGCAGCATGTCCACCTTGTTGAGCACCAGCCAGCGTGGCTTGTTGTACAGCGCCGGATCGTATTTTTTTAGCTCATTGACGATGGCCTTGGCCTGCTTGACAGTGTCCACGCCTTCATCAAACGGGGCGATGTCCACAATGTGCAGCAGCAAGCGGGTGCGCTGCAAATGGCGCAAAAACTGGTGACCCAGGCCGGCGCCTTCGGCGGCACCTTCAATCAGACCGGGTAAATCGGCCACCACAAAGCTCTGCTCAGGCGCCACACGCACCACACCCAGGTTGGGATGCAAGGTGGTGAAGGGATAGTCAGCAATGCGTGGACGGGCGTTGGACACGGCCGTGATGAAGGTCGACTTGCCCGCATTGGGCATGCCCAGCAGGCCGACATCGGCCAAGACTTTGAGTTCGAGCTTGAGTTCGCGCTTTTCGCCGGGCCAGCCAGGCGTTTTCTGGCGCGGTGCGCGGTTGATGGCGCTCTTGAAGCGCATATTGCCAAAGCCGCCGTCGCCACCCTTGGCGATGGTGATCACCTCGCCAGGAACCAGCAGCTCAAACAGCACCTCGCCGGTTTCGGCATCGCTGATGATGGTGCCCACCGGCATTTTGAGGGTGATATCGGCACCCGCGGCGCCAAACATGTCAGAACCCATGCCGTGCTCGCCGCGCTGCGCATCGTGGCGGCGCGAAAAGCGGAAGTCCACCAACGTGTTCAGGTTGATATCGGCCACTGCGTACACATGGCCACCACGGCCACCGTCGCCGCCATTGGGGCCGCCAAATTCTTTGTACTTTTCATGCCGGAACGAGACGCAACCCGCCCCGCCGTCTCCAGCAGAGATGTCAATATAGGCTTCGTCAACGAACTTCATGGTGTGACCTGCTTAGAAATGAAAAACCCCGCGCTCGGCGAGCGCAGGGTTCTTCGAGGAGCATGCTGCAGATTAGGCTGCAGTGATGCTCACGGTGTGCTTGTTCAGAGCACCTTTGACAGCGAAGGAAACCGTGCCTTCGATCAGAGCGAACAGCGTGTGGTCCTTGCCAATACCGACATTGACGCCGGGATGGAACTTGGTACCGCGCTGACGCACGATGATCGCACCGGCGCTGATGACTTCACCGCCGTAGGATTTCACGCCGAGCATTTTGGGCTTGGAATCGCGCCCATTTCGCGTAGAGCCGCCGCCTTTTTTCTGTGCCATGACCCGTGCCCTTTAAGCTGCAATCGCGCCGATTTGCAGTTCGGTGAACTGCTGGCGGTGCCCTTGACGTTTCTGATAGTGCTTGCGACGACGCATCTTGAAGATGCGAACTTTGTCGTGCTTGCCGTGAGAGATTACTGTGACAGTAACCGTTGCGCCGGACACCAAGGGAGTACCAACCTTCAATTCGGTGCCGTTGCCGACAGCCAGAACCTGG
>JAYVNF010000200.1:0-5373 GCA_043758575.1 Rhodoferax sp. | reverse complement strand
CTGCGTGCTTTTTTGCTGGCGGTGGCCGTGGCTCTGGCAGGTACACAACTGCTATCCGGGTTGGGCTGGGTGGATTTGAGCGGCACACCGTATCTGCGCGCCAGCGTGCCATTGGTGGGGCTGGTGATTGGCGGCGTGGTGTTCGGCGCAGGGATGATGCTGGCCGGGGGATGCCCGAGCCGGATCATGGTACGCGCAGCAGAGGGGCAAGGCGGTGCCCTGCTGACCTGGCTGGTTTTCGTGCTGGCCATCATGGCCAGCCTGGAAGGCGCGTTGGCTCCGTTGCGGGAGATCGCCAGCGGGCCGGCAATGACCTTGCCCGCCAGGACACTGCCTGCCTTGCTCGGCGGTGTGCCCGCCTGGACAGTGACAGCGGGACTGCTCGCGCTGATCAGTGCATTCCTGTTGCGGGCGCCGCGTCAATCCGAATGGTGGGGCTGGAAACTTCCGCTGTCGGGCATGGTGGTAGGTGGTCTGGTGGCTGCCAGCTGGTATGTGAGCATTGCGGGTACCAGCGAATTCGACACGCCCGTTACATCGGCACTGGCCTTTGTCGCGCCGGCGCAGGATTTGATGCGCTACCTCACCATGGAGCGGCTGGGCTTCCCCCTGAAGTTCGGCTCCACGGCGGTGCTGGGCGTGTTCCTCGGCGCTTTGCTCAGCGTCATCGTGGCACGCCGTTTCCAGTGGGTCATGCCCACCGGGGCGCAGATGCTGCGCAATGTGGCTGGCGGTGTGATGATGGCCTGGGGCGGCATTCTCGCGATGGGCTGCACCATCGGACAGGGCATGGCGGGTGTCGCCACCCTGTCGGTAACGAGTTTTATCGCGGTGGCCAGCATGGTGCTGGGTGCCTGGATGGCACACCGGGTGCTTGCCATGGCGACGCGCGCCAATCCGGCCGCCAGCGTCTGACCGTTCAGGGAAAATAACATGAGTGAATTCAGCGAAGCCCGCCACGAGTACCAGGACTACCTGCATGGCATTCGCCACAACCTGGCCCAGTTTACTTTCCAGCTGCTGCAGGTGCTACTGGTCGGCTTGACACTGGGCATGATGCGCACCGTTGTGCCGGCACTGGCAAGTTCCGAGTTTGGGGTTCCGAAAGGCTCCTTCATGCTGCTCATCGCCTTTGTCGTGGCCTTTGGCTTCGTCAAGGGAACGCTCAATTTTGTGGCGGGGCGCCTGTCTGAACAGATTGGGCGCAAGAAAGTGCTCATGCTCGGCTGGCTCAGTGCCCTGCCGATCCCGTTCATGATCATGTACGCCCCGAGTTGGGGCTGGATCGTCGCCGCCACCGTGTTGCTGGGCGTCAACCAGGGCTTTGCCTGGTCCATGACGCAGACCTCCAAGCTCGACATCACGCGGCCCGACCAGCGCGGCCTGACCATCGGCCTCAATGAGTTTGCCGGCTATGTCGGCGTAGCCATTGCCGGCATCGTCACCGCCTACATGGCCACGGCCTTCGGTGCGCGCCAGGGCTTGCTGATCTTTGGCCTGATCGTGCTGGTTTCAGCGCTGGTGCTGACACAGTTTTTTGTCAGGGAAACACTGCCTTGGGCGAAGGCAGAAGGGGCGCGCCACGCGGCAGGCAAAGCGACCGGGCCCATACCGCGTTATCCGGTCCATGTGCCGGCCAAGCCGACGACCTGGGACATGTTCACACTGATGAGCTGGCGCGACCGCCGCATGGCGGCGCTCTGTCAGGCCGGGCTGGTCGAGAAATTTGTTGATGCCCTGGTCTGGGTGTTCTACCCGGTGTTTCTCTACCAGCAGGGCATCAGCTTGCCCAATATCGGCTGGATCATTGGCGTCTACGGTTTTGTCTGGGGGGGCTCGCAGTTGTTCACCGGCAAGCTGTCGGACCGCATCGGACGCCACCGGCCCAATGTGTGGGGCATGTGGATTTGTGGTGCGGGGGTGGCGATGATGCTGCTCGGGCAGGGCGTGGCCTGGTGGATGCTGTCGGCTGCCGTCTCAGGCTTTGGCATGGCACTGCTGTACCCCAACCTGTCGGCGGCTGTGGCAGACATATCGCACCCGAACTGGCGTGGTTCAGCCATTGGCATTTACCGGTTCTGGCGTGATCTCGGCTATGGCATCGGGGGCCTCGGGCTGGGCATGGTGGCGCACTTCAGCGGACAAATGGAGGCGGCGTTCTGGTTCGTTGCCCTGTCGATGTTCGCCTCTGGCGGCCTGCTCTGGCTGCTCGGTGAAGAAACCCACCCGCGGCTCAATCCCGCGCACTGAAACTCAACAGTCGTTTTACAGTTTCTCGTCATCGCGAGGCCGCAGGCCGTGGCGATCCATGCAGGCATTCCAACGCCGTGGATTGCCGCGCTGCGCTCGCACTGACGAAACTGCTATGTTTGTAGTTTCCTGCGCCCTAAGCGTCCGGCCAACTCATCTTGACGACTGACGCGGCGTGCGATGTTGTTGCATGAGAATCGGTCTGACTCCAAACCTAGCTACGAATGGAACATGAGCGCCTGAGCGGTTGTGAGCAGGTTCACGGCGATATTGCACAATTAGCTGCATGACAACAGCAACAGAATCCAGCTCCCACGAAGTCATCTCGTCACCACCACCCCTGTCAGACGCCACCTTGCGTGGCGACCTCGGCGGTGCGTTGGGCGACCTGGGCACCCTACTGCCCTTTCTGGTCGGCTTCGTCGTGGTCGCCGGTGTGCAGCCCACCTCTATCCTGTTGGCGTTTGGCTTGAGCTTGATCGTGGCGGGTTGGCACTTCGGCGTGCCCATGCCGGCGCAGCCCATGAAGGCCGTAGGCGCAGCCGCACTGGCGCAAAGTGTCGTCGGCGTCGGCACCGACAACATGCCGGCCGTGCTGGCCCTGGCCGCATTGCTCACAGGCCTATTCTGGTTGATGGCCGCTTGGAGCGGACTGGCGCGCTGGCTGGCCCGGCACGTGTCGCGCGACGTGATCCACGGCGTCGTGCTCGGCCTGGGCATCGCGCTCATCCTCGCTGGCCTGCGCCGCATTGAAAGTGATGTTGTTCTAGGCGCGGCTTCGGTGGTGCTGGCGCTGGTGCTGCTGGGCCGGGGTGGCTGGCTCACCATGCCCGTGCTGATGGCCATTGGATTCGCGGTGGGGTGGTGGCGCCAGCCGGAGCTGATGCAAGTGGTGGCCGACACCCCCTGGGCGCTGACCATGCCCGCACCGCAGTGGCCCTCCTTCAACCAGCCCGCCGTCTGGCTGGCCGCTATCGGCCTGGCTGCAGCCCAAATCCCGCTGACCTTCGGCAACGCCATCCTCGGTATCGTGGCCGAAACCCGCCGCTTGTTTCCCGCGGTGGCCGTCGACGAGAACCGCATGGCGCGCGGTACCGGCTTCATGAACCTGCTGGCCGGTAGCCTGGGCGCGCCGCCCATGTGTTTTGGCGCAGGTGGCATGGCCGCCCAAGTGGCCTGCGGTGCCCGCACCGGGCGTGCGCCCATCTTCCTGGGCACCGTGCTGTTGCTCGCGGGCCTGTTCGCCAGCGGCCAGGTGGCCGTGCTGCTGGGCATGCTGCCGGCCGGCACCATCGGCGCCATGTTGTTCGTGGCCGGTTTTTCGCTCACCATCGGCACGGCCGGCAGCTCGCGCGACAAGGAAGCCCGCGCCGTGCTGCTCACCACCGCCGCCGTGTCGGTGTGGAACGCAGGCGTGGGCGTGGTGGTGGGGGTGGTGCTGGAAGCGGGGTTAAAGTCAAGGCTGCTGCGGATCTGAAGCGGCCTCACGGCTTCTTCATGTCATCGTGCCCGGCATGGCCCGTCATGGCGTCCTTGCCGTGATCGGCCAGCTGGGCGTCAAACCACTGGTGCAACGCCGACACAAGGGCAGCGTTGGCCGTGATGTAGCTCAGTTCGGCACCGTCCTTGAGATCAGTGTCGGCGATGGCGATCTGCCCCGGCCTGGCCGCCTTCAGCGCGGCCAGGCCGGGCATGTCTTGACCATGAATGCGCGTCGGCCCCGAGAAATCGCCCTTGAGGAACTGCTCGCGGATCTCCCTCAGGTGCAGGCGCGTCAGCCTCACCTGTTCGGCGTCGTTGACGTTCTTGACCGCCACCTGTTGGACACCGCCTTGGGCTGTCTTGGTGAAGATGTGGGTGGTCGCGGCCAGGCTGAAGGGCATGACGTCCTTGCCACGTTGCGCCACGTCTGCCTGCCGCTGCCCGTGGGGCATGCTGGCCATGGGGGCGCCGTGGTCCATGCGGGAGTGATCCGTGGCATGGGCGCCGCCCGCGCAAGTCAAAATAGCGAACGAAACGATGGTGGTTTTGAACATGTGGATTCCCCAGGTTGAAGGTGTGTCAGTGAGGGTAATTATCGGAACGAGGCGCCCGCTCACATATGATCTGAATCACATTCCCCACCGTTCTCATGAACTCATCCCCCACGCTACCAGACACCCTGTGCAAACTGCTCCCCAACAGCCTCACGGCCGTGACATCAAGCGTCGAGCTTTACAAGGGCAAGCGTTTGTTCCTGCAGCGTCAAAGACCCAGGCACATGTACTTCGTTGTCAGTGGCGAGATCGTGTTGGAGCGCATGGGTGAACAGGGCGATTCCGTGGTGCTGCAGCGAGTTCGCCAAGGTTTTTTGGCAGAAGCAAGCCTGCAATCGGGCCGCTATCACTGCGACGCGGTGGTGACCACGCCGGGCCAGGCGGTGGCGCTGCCCATCGAACCGCTCAAGGCCGAGCTGGCGACGGACTCCGCCTTCGCACTGCGCTGGATCGGCATGCTCAACGCCGAGGTGCGCCGCCTTCGAGCGCAGTGCGAGCGCATGTCGCTCAAGGGTGTAGGCGAACGGCTGCTGCACATGATCGAGACCGAGGGCGCAGAGGGCCGCCTTCGCATTGGGTCAGGCTTGAAGTCTTTGGCCACCGAACTGGCAGTCACTCATGAAGCACTCTACCGCGCCGTGGCAGCGCTTGAGAAAGACTGTACGGTCCTCCGCGAGAAGGGCTTCATCACCCTGGTGCAAGGTCCGAGGAGTTCGGCCCCGGCTTGAGCTGTGGCTTGGGAAATCCTGAAAGTGGCATTCGAGCTGAATGTGAAGTTGGTAGACGCGCTGCAATGTAAGCGCGCAGGCAACCGCAGGCAATCCATGGCGGCCGCGATTGGCGCTCAGTCGTGGTGGCTGCGTAGCGGCAGCACTTCGGCGACCTGACTGGCACGCTGCGTTGGCAGACGCGTGAGCACGTCCTTAAGATACCAACGCGCCTTTCCACTCCACCCAGAAAGGCTCTGGCATGCGCACCGACGCGGCCTTCTGACAGTGGTCAACGTTGACACCACGGTGCAGGACAAGGCGGTCACGTTTCCCACCGACGCACGGCTGTTGCACAAAGCGCGCATTGCACTGGTGCG
>JAYVNF010000199.1:0-1644 GCA_043758575.1 Rhodoferax sp. | reverse complement strand
AAATTTCGCTGGAGTTTGACGGCGCCATGGCCAACACCGTGGTCTGGCTCAACGGCCAGCAGGTGGCTGCGCACAAAGACGGCTACACCCCCTTCAGCGCACGCCTCACCGGGCTGCTGAAAGAGGGCGACAACCTCATCACGGTCAAGATCGACGGCAGTGAAAATCCGGAGATTCCCCCCTTCGGAGGCCAGATCGACTACCTGACCTATGCCGGCATTTACCGCGATGTGTGGCTCAAGCTGGCCGACGCGGTCTCCGTCGCCCGGCTGAAGGTGGAGACCTCCCAGGAGCTCAGCGATGCCAAGGGCCTGCGTGTCACGGGCAGCCTGGCCAACCCCACGCAAGTGGCCTTCAGCGGCAATGCCCTGGTCGAACTGTGCCAGCTCGACGGCAGTGTGCTGCACAGCTGCAGCACTGCGCTGTCGCCAGACGGCTTTGCTGTGGACTTTGCGCCACTCGCCGGCCTGCAGCGCTGGGAGCTGGACGCGCCCCAGCTCTATCTGGTGCGCGTGAGCACTACCACCTCGGCCGGCACCGACCAGCTCAGCACCCGCTTTGGCTTTCGCACGGCGGCCTTCACCACCGAGGGCTTTTTCCTGAATGGTGCGCCACTCAAGATCCGGGGTCTGAACCGCCACCAGAGCTACCCCTATGTGGGCTATGCCATGGGCCAGCGCGCGCAGGAAAAGGACGCCGATATCCTGAAATTCGAACTCAAGTGCAATCTGGCCCGCACTTCGCATTACCCGCAATCAAGCTACTTTCTGGACCGTTGCGACGAAATCGGTTTGCTGGTGCTGGAAGAAATCCCGGGTTGGCAGCACATAGGCGGCCAGGCCTGGCAGGACGAGTCGGTGCACAACACGCAGCGCATGATTGAGCGCGACTGGAACCACCCCAGCATCATCTGCTGGGGCGTGCGCATCAACGAGTCGGCCGACCACCACGACTTCTACGTGCGCACCAACGCAGTGGCCCGCGCGCTGGACAGCTCGCGCCCCATTGGCGGCATCCGCTGCATTGACAACAGCGAGCTGCTGGAAGACGTCTACACCATGAACGACTTCTTCAATGGCGCTAGCCCCGACTGGCTGGCCGGACGCGCGCCGGTGCCGCTGCGCGCGCCGCGCGCCGTGACCGGGCTGGACCACGAGGTGCCCTACCTGGTGACCGAGCACACCGGCCACATGTATCCCACCAAACGCATAGACCCTGAGGACCGCCAGTCCGAGCACGTCACCCGCCACTTGCAGGTGCTCAACGCGGCCTATGGCAACCCGGTCATCGCGGGCGCCATCGGCTGGTGCATGTACGACTACAACACGCACAAGGACTTTGGCGCGGGCGACCGCATCTGCCACCACGGCGTGATGGACATTTTTCGCGAACCCAAGTTTGCCGCGCATGTGTATGCCAGCCAGTGCAGTCCGAAGGAGCAGGTGGTGCTGGAGCCGGTGACCTACTGGGCGCGCGGCGAGAAAGACCGCTGCGAGGTGCTGCCCCTGATCGTGCTGACCAACTGCGACTATGTGGAACTGCAGGTCGGAGAATTTGCAGCCAAGCGCGGCGAGCCCGACCGCACGCTGTACCCGCACCTGCCGCATGCACCGGTCATCTTTGACAGCCGCCAGGTCAACATGA
>JAYVNF010000198.1:0-5407 GCA_043758575.1 Rhodoferax sp. | reverse complement strand
CGCACCAGCACTATTGGCGTTACGCCGCGCAGGATTTTCCGTGGATCAACGCGGACATGCCGGCGCTGCAACAAGACTGCCAGCCGGCCGATGTGCTGCCCGCGCTGCAGAGCGCCGGAGTGGATGCGGTGCTGGCGGTGCAGGCGCGCAGCCGTGCAGATGAAACCGACTACCTGCTGGGCCTGGCGCGCAGCAGCGCGCACATCGTGGGCGTGGTCGGCTGGACCGATTTACGGGCTGCCAATGTGGCCGACACGCTGGACACCTATGCCGATCAACCGCTCCTCAAAGGCTTCAGGCACATCCTGCAGGACGAGCCGCAGCTGCAGGCCTTGCTGCGCGACCCGGACTTCAGCCGGGGCGTGAGGGCCGTGCAAAAACGTGGCCTGGTTTACGACGTGCTGGTGTTTGACCGGCAGATATCGGCAGTGGTGGACTTTTGTGCCCGCCACAACGACCACTGGCTGGTGCTGGACCATGTGGGCAAGCCCTGCATACGCGACTGGTTGACGAAGACGGAGGTACCCAGCCGCTGGCTGGCCAGCCTGCGCGCGCTGGCCTCCATGCCGCATGTGGTGTGCAAGCTTTCCGGCCTGGTGACAGAGACGGACTGGGCGGGAGGCCATGCGCTGCAGCCCCAGAGCAGCAACATCATGCAGGAGTGTTTCGATCGCGCGCTGGAGCTGTTTGGCCCCAACCGCATCCTGTATGGCTCCGACTGGCCGGTGTGCCAGCTGGCCGCCCCGTATGAGGCGGTACACGGCCTGGCACAGCGCTGGGCCAGCACCCGCCTGACCCAGCGCGAGCAAAACGCCTTCTGGTGCGCCAACGCCCAACGCTGTTATGACCTGAAAGAACAATAAACCATGGATTTGCGACTCACAGACAAGGTTGTCATCGTCACCGGTGGTGCCAGCGGCATAGGTGCTGCGATTTCGTTGAGCCTGGCGCAAGAGGGCGCCATACCCGTGGTGTTTGGCAAGAGCCCGCTGAGCGCCGAATTCGATCAGGCGCTCAAAAGCCTGCAGCCGCGTTACCTGTTCGTGCAACTGGAACTCTCGGATGACGCCGCCTGTGGTGCCGCCGTGGCAAGCGTGGTGGCGCAGTTCGGCCATGTTGACGGCCTGGTGAACAACGCCGGTATCAACGACGGCATAGGCCTTGAGGCCGGGCGCGATGCCTTTGTCGGTTCGCTGGAACGCAACCTGATCCACTACTACAGCATGGCGCATTACTGTGTGCCGCACCTCAAGGCCAGCCGGGGTGCCATCGTCAACATCTCTTCCAAGACCGCCATCACGGGCCAGGGCAATACCAGCGGCTACACCGCGTCCAAGGGGGCGCAGCTGTCGCTGACGCGCGAGTGGGCGGCCTCGCTGCTGGCGTTTGGGGTGCGCGTGAACGCCGTGATTCCGGCCGAGGTGATGACGCCCCTGTACGCGCGCTGGATCAACAGCTTTGAGAACCCGCAGGCCAAGCTGGACGACATCACGCGCAAGATTCCCTTGGGCCAGCGCATGACCACGGCCGAAGAAATTGCCGATGCCACGGTGTTCCTGTTGTCCAGCCGCTCTTCCCATACCACCGGGCAATGGGTGTTTGTGGATGGCGGCTACACCCATCTGGACCGGGCGCTGAGCTAGGCCATGGCTATATCGGACACAGCACGGAACGCGCAACGCTATGCACTGGCACTCGACCTGGCGGACGACGCACAAAAAATTGCAGCCTACGAAAAAGCGCACGAAAAAATCTGGCCGGAGGTGCGCGACCATTTGCGCGCCCATGGCGTGCTGGACATGGAAATCTACCGCCTGGGCACACGCCTGTTCATGCTGATGGAGGTGGACCCGCAGGTCTACAAGCCCGAGGCCATGGCCGCCGCCGCATTGGCCAACCCGGTGATTGTGAAATGGGAGGCACTGATGTGGCGCTACCAGCTGCCTACGCCCTGGACGCCTGTGGGTGAAAAGTGGGTGGCTATGGAGCGCATTTTCAGTTTGCGCGCCCAGCTTTAAGGGCCTGTTAAGGAAGACCTTTTTTCTCGCTGCTTGGTGAGACTTGTTCCCACGCGACCCCGAGCGAACCAACATTTCTATACCTTGCGCGCCGGTTGGTCGAATAGTGGCCGTCCCGTTGGTGTGCGGTATTTCTCCGGTATTTCTCGGCAAGTGAAGCAACGCTCCAGTGAGCAGACGGGGTAAGGGTGGGCAACGATTTGTGGTAGCCACTATGAGGCGCCCACCCTTACCCCGTCTGCGCACCCACACGGAGGCATGAAAGAAGCGATGGTGCACCCACACGCAGGCATGACAGAACGGCTGGCTTACCTACCCTCGGGCAAGACAGAAGGTTAGCGCCAGTGGTGACCACCCCAACCGCCCCGGTAACCACCCCAGCCAAAGCCAAACTCCAGCGCAATCGGCGGGTAGTAGGGACGCGTGTAGTACACCGGGTAGGGCTGCGTGACCACTACCGGTGCCTGCTGCACATACACCGGGGGCTGCTGGGCATAGGTTTGCGGTGGCGCATAGCTCGGCTGGGCGGTGTTGACCGGCTCCTGCTCTTCATAGTTGCTGGCACCAGCCGGGCCGATTTGCAGTGCCAGGGTCGGACCCGGGTCATGCGGCATCTGCGTGCTGTACTGCTTGCCGGAAAATTCGTAGACCACGTTGTAGGCCACGGTACGGTTTTCGTAGGTGGTTTGCATGCTGCATTGGCGAACCGTTTGCAGCTGGGAGCCCGGCGCGCCCTCTATGCGGTCACCGAGTACGGCACCGCCCACAGCACCCAGTACGGTTGCAGCGGCACGTCCGGCACCACGGCCACCAGCTGCATTGCCCAGCGCACCGCCGGCAATGGCGCCTAACGCTGCACCAGCGCCGGATTTGGGTTGCTGCACTTCCACCTGCTGGTCAGTGCAAATCTGCCGGGGCACAGCGACCTGTTGCACCACCGGCGTGGCCGAGAGCACACGAGCGATGTCCACGGCAAAGGCCGCGCTGCTGGCGCCCAGGGCCAGGGTGGTTGCGATCAGTACAAGAGGTTTTTTCATGGTGAGAATCCCGTCAAAAAGCCAGCCCAGAGGGCCGTCCATTCCATAACGCTGCACACGGCCGCATGGGCTGACTGTCTTTACATCCGGTATCAATTGGGTGTCAGTTGTCCCAGCCACCACCACCACCGCCGGAGTCGGAGGAGCCGCCGTCGTCCCAGCTGGTGTCACTGATGCCAAAGTCCTGGCCACCCATGTCGTTGTTGCCGCTCAGGGGCTCGTAGTTGTTGCCAGCGCTGTTGTCATAGTTGGTGTTGTGCGTGCCGTTGTCATGGTTGCCCATGATGCTGCGGCCAATCGCCTCGGCCGCCACCACGCCAGCGCCCACGGCCAGGCCGGTGGCCACACCGCCCATGATTTTGCCGCCCAGGCCGCCGCCTGCCGGCTGACCATAGCCGGGCTGGCCGTACATGGGTTGCTGGCCGTAGCCGCCTTGCATGCCGGGCTGCATGCCGCCGGCGCCAAAGCTTTGTGGGCCATTCAGACCATTGCCATTGCCGTAGGCCGCGCCCTGGTCATAGGACTGGGCGGGCTTGCGGCGGAAGATGAAATAGGCGGCGCCAATCACGCCTGCGGCCAGCAGGGCCGGCAGCAGCCAGGAGGAGCCGGAGCTGCGGCTGGCCGGGGCCGCACCGTAGTTGGCATCAGGGGTGGATTGCACGTTGGCGGGGCGGGCAACCAGTTGCTGCTTCAGCGCTGCCACTGCTTCGGGCTTGGCAAAGGGCAGGCCGGGCGCCAGGCTCTGGGCCTGGCTCAGGGACTCACGCGCCTTGGGCAGATTGCCCTGGCGCGCGTACAGCTCGCTTTGCACATAGTGGGCCTTGGCGCTCTTGGGATGGGCCACCAGCACCTGCTGGATCATGACTTGGGCCTGGTCGAGCTTGCCGGACTTGGCAGTGGCATACACCTGATCCATGGTGGGCTCTTGCTGGGCCGTGGCGAAACCGGCCAGGCCGACGCTGAGGAAGGTGGCCAGCAGCAGCCAGCGAACGGATGAAAGCACGGAGAGGTAACGCATGGACATAGCCCTTTTAAAAATAGCGAACATGGGGATGATGGTGGCAAACGGCCTGATTTCAAGTAAGCCCGTGTGAGCGATGGGTAAAGCTTTGTTGCATGTTTGTGCCCTCAGACGGAAATTTCGCCCTGGCCAAAGCGCTGCAGGGCTGCGTCCACCATGGCCTCCACGTTGGCGTGGGTGGCATATGCACGGCGCAGAAAGTTGGCGTCGCTGCCGTGCCGTACGGTGCGCTCAATCTGCTGCAGCGCCGCCTCGCAATCCAGGGCCGCGGCCTGGGGTGCGATCTGGCGCAGGGTGGCCAGGATGTCCTCGGCCAAGGGAGTCTGCACATAGGACTTGGGGTGCACCACGCTGCCTTCCAGGCCAAAGCGGCAGGCCTGGAACCGGTTGTAGTTGTAGACCAGGTAGTCGTCGTCTGCGGCGGGCGGCTCCTTGCCATCCAGCAGGTATTTGCACAGCGCCTGCAGGTAGCAGGCCAGGGCGGCGGCGTGCTCCACCGACAGGGGTGTGTCGCACACCCGCAGCTCAATCGTGCCGTACTCCGGTTTGGGGCGTATGTCCCAGTAAAAGTCCTTCATGCTCTTGACCACCCCGGTGTATTCCATCTTGGCGAAGTACTGGCTCTCGAACTCATCCCAGCGCAGCAGGAAAGGGGCACGCCCGCTCAGCGGAAAGGCAAACACCGAGTTCAGCCGGGCCGACTGGTAAAAAGTATCCTTGCCCTGCACAAAGGGGGAGGAGGCCGACAGGGCAATGAAGTGCGGCACATAGCGGTTCAGGGCGTGCAGCAAAAACAGGGCCTGGTCGGCGCTGGTACAACCCACATGCACATGCTGGCCAAAAATGGTGAACTGCTTGGTGAGGTAGCCATACAGCTGGGAGACTTCCTGGAAGCGCGGTTTTTGAAAAATGCGCCGCTCTGACCACAGCTGAAACGGATGCGTGCCGCCGCCACAGATGCCAATGTTCAGGCGCTCGGCGGCCCGCGCCAGCGTGTCGCGCATGGCCCGCAATTGCGCCAGCAGCGCGTCGTAGCGGGTGTGCACATCGGTGGCAATTTCGATCATGCTTTCGGTCACCTCGGGCGTGACCGTGCCGGGGAAGGGCTTGCGCCGCAGCAGCTCCAGCATGTCCGGGCTGGCCTCGGTCAAGTCGAAGTCACTCAGGCTGACCAGCTGCAGCTGCAGCTGCAGCTCCAGCTCGACGCCCAGGCTGAGCGATTGCGAGGTTTGGAAGGGCTGCAGTGGCATTTCAGGCCTCCTGGCGCGGGGGCACCTCGTGGGCCCAGACCAGGGCGCGCTGTAACAGCAGCGGCCCGCAAATTTCCAGCA
>JAYVNF010000197.1:0-5430 GCA_043758575.1 Rhodoferax sp. | reverse complement strand
GGCGCAGGACTTTGTCGCCGCCAGCCAACCAGAACAGGACCTGGCGCAGAACGCCACGTCCTTACGCGGGCGGCTGGGTGCGATTTTGGGTGTTCAGGAGGTTGCGGACCGGGATACTTTTGTTGACTTGGGCGGTGACTCGCTGAGTTACATCCAGGTCAGCATGGTGCTGGAACAAGAGCTGGGATTTTTGCCGGATACCTGGGAGCAAATACCGATTGCCGAGTTGGAAGCCCTGCAGCCGCGTGCCTCGCGTCTGTCGCAAATCGAGCCTTCGGTCCTGCTGCGCACCTTGGCCATTGTGTCGGTGGTGTTCAACCACGCCGGGGTGTTTCAGAACCTGTTTGCGATTGATGGTGCAGCCATGATGCTGCTGCTTCCCGCAGGCTACAGCTTTGCGCGCTTTCAGTTGCAGCGTGTGCTCCAGTCTGGCCAGGCGCGCATGGCTTTGGCCGCGCTCCCGCGGGTGATTGTGCCGGCCTTGTTGCTGATTGCGCTGCAGCAAATACGCCATCACAGCTTTGAACCCAGTGCGCTGTTCATGTTCCACAACTTTCTACCGCCATCGGCCGTGTTTGGTTATTGGTTCATCGAGGTTTTTGTGCAGATCCATTTGCTTCTGGCCTTGTTGCTGTGGGTGCCTCCGATTCGAGCCGGGCTCCAACGCAAGCCCTGGGCCGCCAGCATGCTGGCCCTGCTTGGCAGCATGCTGCTCAGTGTGGGTGGCCAACTGGTTTGGAATACCGACTATTTGTACAACCTGCTGCCCCACGTTCTGTTGCCCTATTTCCTGATGGGCTGCTGTATTTTTACGGCAAAGAGCGCCTGGCAGCGCTGGGCCAATGCGGCCTGCTTGCTGGTGGTTGTGCTGTTGTTGACCGATGCCCGGAGCACGCCTGCCAGTGCTTACCTGTGGTTGATCTTTGGTGGCGTGTTCCTGAATTGGGCACCTGTCTTACGGATGCCAGCCCTTGTGGTGCGTGCATGCAGCGCCATCGCATCGGCATCGCTGTACATCTACATCAGCCACTTTGTGACGCACAAACCGGTTGTTGACCTGCTCCCAGGCACCGGAGCACTGGCGCATGCGGGATTTGAAATTCTGCTTGGACTGGCGTACTGGTTTTGTTTTGAAAAGGCTTGGCACATGGTTGCGCGCCTGTGGACGGCGGCACGCCCTCAGCCTATTTGGTCAAATGCCGCATAGCCTCTTCCAGGCCCTTGAGGGTGAGCGGGAACATGTGCTGCTGCACCAGCTGCTGCACCAGGGCAATGCTTTGGCGGTACTGCCACACACCTTGCGGTTCGGGATTGATCCAGGCGAACTTGGGGAAGGCGCTGGTCAGGCGGCCTAGCCACTCGGCGCCGGCCTCGGCGTTGTTGTATTCCACGCTGCCGCCGGGTTGCAAAATTTCGTAGGGGCTCATGGTGGCGTCGCCCACAAAGATCAGCTTGTAATCCTTGTTGTACTTGCGCAGGATGTCCCAGGTGTCGAATTTTTCGGCAAAGCGGCGCCGGTTGTTTTTCCACATGAAGTCGTAAACGCAGTTGTGGAAGTAGTAGAACTCCAGGTGCTTGAACTCGGTCTTGGTGGCGCTGAAGAGTTCTTCCACGCGGGCAATGTGCTCGTCCATGGTGCCGCCCACATCCATCAGCAGCAGCACCTTCACGTTGTTGTGGCGCTCCGGCCGCATCTTGATATCCAGGTAACCGGCGTTCTCGGCGGTCTTGCTGATGGTTTCGTCCAGGTCCAGTTCTTCCACATGGCCTTCGCGGGCGAACTTGCGCAGGCGGCGCAGTGCCACTTTGATGTTGCGCGTGCCCAGCTCCTGGGTGTCGTCGTAGTCCTTGTAGGCGCGCTGGTCCCAGACCTTGACGGCGCTTTTGTTGCGGTTTTTGTCCTGGCCTATGCGTATGCCCTGCGGGTTCTGGCCGTAGGCGCCAAAGGGCGAGGTGCCGCCCGTGCCTATCCATTTGCTGCCGCCCTCATGCCGCTCGTGCTGCTCTTCCAGGCGCTTCTTCAAGGTCTCCATGAGCTCGTCCCAGCCCATCTTCTCGATCTGGGCCAGTTCCTCGGGGCTCAGGTTGAGCTCCAGGTTTTTGCGCAGCCACTCCAGCGGCAACTCCTTGGTGAAGTCGGTGACCAGCTCCACCCCCTTGAAGTAGGCGGCAAAGGCGCGGTCGAACTTGTCGTAGTGCTTCTCGTCCTTGACCAGCGTGGTGCGGCTCAGGTAGTAGAAGTCATCGACCTGGTATCCCATGCCTTCTTCATCCGTGCCCGGCGCGGCGTGGCGCGGGCCGACCACGCCTTTTTGCAGCGCTTCGAGCAGCACCAGGTATTCCTTCACGGAGACCGGCAGCTTGGCCGCGCGCAGGGTGTAGAAGAAGTCGAGCAGCATGGCGCTTTGGAAATCCGTGAACGAATACTTATGCGCGTGGCTTGTTCAGCGAATGCAGCAGCTGCGCCTTCACTTCCGGCCATTCGCCGGCGCGCAGGCTGTACATCACGGTGTCACGTATGGTGCCATCGCGGCGCAGGGCGTGGCCGCGGATCACTCCGTCTTTTCTGGCGCCGAGGCGCTCGATGGCGGCCTGCGAGGTGAAGTTGAAATTGTCGGTGCGCCAACCGACCACGTTGCAGCCCAGGGTCTCAAAGGCATGGGTCATCAAGAGCAGTTTGCAGGTGCTGTTGACATGGCTGCGCTGCACGCTTTGGGCATACCAGGTGTAGCCAATTTCCACACGTTTCACGGCCGGCAGTATGTCGTGGTAGCTGCTGCTGCCCAGAACCTTGTTGCTGGCGGCATCGACCACGACCCAGGCAAAGCGGTTGCCGGCCTCGCGCATGGCCAGCGCGTCTTCGATGTACTTGCGGGTCTGCTCGGGCTCGGGCACCGAGGTAACGCGGATGTTCCACAGTTCGCCGTCGGCCGCGGCGGCGCACAGACCGGCTTCGTGCTCCAGGGTCATGGGACGCAGCTCGATGCCGCGCGAAGCCAGGGTAACGGGTTCTACAAAGGCCATGGTGTGGTTTCCTCTTGTGGGGTGGGTTTAGCGGTGGTTGCGCTGCATAAACATCAGCTTTTCAAACAGGGTCACATCCTGCTCGTTTTTCAGCAAGGCGCCCACCAGTGGCGGCAGGCTGGTCTTGTCGTCCTTGGCGTGCAGGGCTTCGAGCGGAATGTCTTCGGCCAGCAGGAGTTTGAGCCAGTCCAGCAGCTCACTGGTGGAGGGCTTTTTCTTCAGCCCGGGCAGGCCGCGGATGTCAAAGAACGTCTTCATGGCGGCCGTCACCAGTTCTTTCTTCAGACCGGGGAAGTGCACGTCCACAATGCTTTGCATGGTGGGGGCGTCGGGGAACTTGATGTAGTGGAAAAAGCAGCGGCGCAAAAAGGCGTCGGGCAGTTCCTTCTCGTTGTTGGAGGTGATGAAGACCAGGGGCCGGTGCTTGGCGCGGATCAGCTCGCGCGTCTCGTAGCAGTAGAACTCCATGCGGTCGATTTCGCGTAGCAAGTCGTTGGGGAACTCAATGTCGGCCTTGTCAATCTCGTCGATCAGCAGGGCCACTTGCCGCTCGGCCGTGAAGGCCTGCCACAGCACGCCTTTGACAATGTAGTTGTGGATGTTCTTGACGCGCTCGCCGCCGTCAATGTCGGACAGCTTCGAGTCGCGCAAGCGGCTGACCGCGTCGTATTCATACAGGCCTTGCTGCGCCTTGGTGGTGGACTTGATGTGCCACTGCAACAGCGGCAGGTCCAGCGCCTGTGCCACCTCCTCGGCCAGCATGGTTTTTCCGGTGCCGGGCTCGCCCTTGACTAGCAGCGGGCGCTGCAGTGTGATGGCCGCATTGACGGAGAGTTTCAGGTCCTGGGTGGCAACGTATTTTTCGGAACCGTGGAATTTCATAGCGATTTGGAGGCCGTAAGGGTTGATCAGGATCAATGACTGCAAAGCTTGCAGGGGCGCACCGATATAATGCCCCAGTCAATTTATACCAATCACTCTTGGATTGTCCGCGCAAAATGAACAAACTGCTTTCTTCCGTAGCTACCGCGCTTGTCGCCTGTATGACCCTTGTGGCTGCGCAAGCGCAGGAAGTCCAGGGCGATGCCAAGATGGGCGCCAAGAAAAACGCCATGTGCATAGGCTGCCACGGCATCATTGGCTACCAGGCCAGTTTCCCTCAGGTCCACAAGGTACCCAAGATTTCCGGTCAGAGCGCCAAGTACATTGCCAGCGCACTCAATGCCTACAAAAAGGGCGACCGCAAGCACCCCACCATGCGCGGTATTGCAGAGTCTCTGACTGACCAGGATATTGCCGACCTGTCGGCCTTTTATGCTGCCAGCGGCGTAGTGGAAGGTACGGCGGCCCTGGCCGCTGCCCCGGCTGCCACGGGCAAGGCGGCCGAGTTGGTGGCCAAGGGCAATTGCACCTCCTGCCATGGCGCCAGTTTCAGTGCGCCGATTGACCCGACCTACCCGCGCATTGCCGGTCAGCATGACGACTACCTGTTTGTGGCGCTCAAGTCCTACAAAACCGAGGGCAGTGCCCAAGTGGGCCGCAGCAACGCCATCATGGGCGGCGTGGCCAAGCAGTTTTCGAATGCCGAGCTGAAGGAACTGGCCGTTTATGTGGGCAGCCTGCCCAGCGACTTGAAGACCGTGCCCGAAAGCCGCTTCCGCTAATCTGGTGCCAACGAGGGCCGGTGCCGCTGGATGCGGTGCTGGCACCCTAAAAAAATTGCCTGACGCCACAACCTGTGGCGTTTTTTTTTAGTCCCGCGTGGCGTGGCGCTGGATGCAGGCGATATAGCTTTTGCCGTCGGGTGGGCGTCCGGCCTGCTGGCTGTCCCACAGCATCGTCCCCAGGCACTCCATGGCCTCGTGGTGCGCCTGGTGCAGGGAGTTGCGCTTGTGGGTGAGCAACTCCACTGCCTGGCGTATGCCACGCGGCTGGTCGATGCTGCACTGCTCGCTGATGGACAGGTGCATGGACAGGTGCAAAAACGGGTTGCTGCGCCCGGGTTCGCTGGTCTGCATGGCGGCCAGTGCGGCATCCACATCGGCAAATTCGGCGTGGTACTCCGGGTGCTCGTCCATCCAGCGGGCGGCCAGGGTTTCTATGGCTTCGAGTGGCTGACCCGCGCGGGCCTTGGCAAAAGCGCCGCAAAAAAAGCGGCGCACGTCTTCTTGGGAGGGGCTGAACATAGCGGCCAAGCGTAGCACGCCGCATGCCCCCGTCGGGCCGGTGCCCGGGCCGCACTGGTTACATTTGGGACATGACTTTCCCGCTGATCACCGACCCCTATTTTTACGCTGTCACGATTCCCGCCGTGCTCTTGCTGGGTGTCAGCAAGAGCGGCTTTGGCGCTGGTTTTGGCTCGCTGGCAGTGCCCCTGATGGCGCTGGCGGTATCGGTGCCACAGGC
>JAYVNF010000196.1:0-5450 GCA_043758575.1 Rhodoferax sp. | reverse complement strand
CATCACATTCCAGCGCTGACTAACAGGCGAATCAATTTCCATACATCGGAGACTACTCGATCATGGAATATTGAACAAGTTATTTATTAACAATACCTTAGATCACCGCGTCAGCAGGCTGGCGCTGCAGCATGGCCAGGGTGCTGGCAATGGTTTTGCGCAGCTCGCGGCGGTCGCTGATGAAGTCGATGGCGCCCTTGGTCTGCAGGAACTCGGCGCGCTGAAAACCTTCGGGCAAGGTCACACGCACGGTGGACTCGATCACCCGCGGGCCGGCAAAGCCGATCAGCGCCTTGGGTTCGGCAATCACCACATCGCCCAGAAAGGCAAAGCCGGCGCTGACGCCACCCATGGTCGGGTCGGTCAGCACGCTGATGTAGGGCAGGCCCTTCTTGGCCAGGCGGGTCAGGGAGGCATTGGTCTTGGCCATTTGCATCAGGCTCAAGAGGCCTTCCTGCATGCGCGCGCCACCGGTGGCGGTGAAACAGATGAAGGGTACTTTTTGCTCGACCGCGGTTTCCACGCCGCGCACAAAGCGCTCGCCGACCACCGAGCCCATGCTGCCGCCCATGAATTCAAACTCGAAGCAGGCCGCCACCACGCTGATGCCATGCACCGCACCACCCATGACCACCAAGGCATCGGTCTCGCCGGTGCTCTCCAGTGCTTCTTTCAGGCGCTCGGTGTATTTGCGGCTGTCCTTGAACTTCAGCGCATCTACCGGCAGCACTTCCTGGCCAATTTCGAAACGGCCCTCGTTGTCCAGAAACACGTTCAGGCGGGCACGCGCACCAATGCGGTGGTGGTGGCTGCAGCCGGGGCAGACGTTCTGGTTCTGCTCCAGATCGGTCTTGTACAGCACGGCTTCGCAGCTGGGGCATTTGACCCACAGGCCTTCCGGTACCGAGCGACGCTCGGTCGGGTCGGTGTGTTGAATCTTGGGGGGCAGCAGTTTTTCAAGCCAGCTCATGGGCGTACTCCGGTAGGGGGTCCAACAGGTTGTGGTCGGATGGGGGCGGATTTCGGGGGCAGGACGCGATTATGCGTCCATGGCCTGGCGGATCTCGGCCAGGAAGGTTTGGGCCGTTGCCGCCACCCGCTCACGCGGCTGGTTTTCCAGCAATTGAATAATGCGGCTGCCAATCACCACGGCATCGGCCACGCGGGCAATGGTGCGGGCAGTAGCGGCATCGCGGATGCCAAAGCCCACGCCCACCGGCACGCTGATGTGCGCACGGATGCGCGGCAGCATGGCCTCCACGGCGTCAGTGTCCAGCGCGCCAGAACCGGTCACGCCCTTGAGCGAGACGTAGTAGACGTAGCCGCTGGCGACACGTGCCACCTGCGCCATGCGTTCTTCGGTGCTGGTGGGGGCCAGCAGGAAGATCAGGTCCATCTGGTGGGCGCGCAAATCAGCGGCAAAGGCTTCGCATTCTTCGGGCGGGTAGTCCACGATCAGCACGCCGTCCACACCAGCGGCGGCGGCGTCGCGCACGAAGGCGCCGCCAGAAGCACCGGCAGCCACGCTGGCGGCGTGCTTCTGGTCGTAGCGCTCCACCGGGTTGGCGTAGCCCATCAGCACCACCGGAGTGCTGCTGTTGGTCTTGCGAAACTCCTGCACCATGGCCAGCACTTGGGTGAGGCCAATGCCGAAGGCCAAGGCCTTGTCGCCCGCCTTCTGGATCACCGGGCCGTCGGCGCTGGGATCGGAAAACGGTACGCCCAGCTCAATCACGTCGGCGCCGCCGGCCACCATGCCGCGCATCAGCTCGGGCGTGACGTCGGCATAGGGGTAGCCTGCGGTGACAAAGGGAATCAGCGCCTTGCGGCCCTGGGCTTTCAACGCGGCCAGGGTGTTGTCTATGCGGCTCATGCTGCGGCTCCGTTCTTCACCAGCTTCACCGGCTGCTCGACCACCACGCCGCCCTTGACCGATTGGCCCTGGCAGCTGGGGCGGCAGAAGAAGTCGCCATGGCTCAGGTCGGCCACGGTGCCTATGTCCTTGTCGCCACGGCCAGACAGGTTGACCAGAATGCTTTGGTCGGTTCGCATGGTCTTGGCCAGCTTCATGGCGTAGGCCACGGCATGGCTGGATTCCAGCGCCGGGATGATGCCCTCGGTGCGGCACAGGTAGTGGAAGGCCTCCAGCGCCTCGCTGTCGGTGATGCCCACGTATTCGGCACGGCCAATGTCGTTCAGGAATGCATGCTCCGGGCCCACGCCCGGGTAATCCAGGCCGGCGCTGATGCTGTGCGTCTCTGTGACCTGGCCGTTGTCGTCCTGCAGCACATAGGTGCGGTTGCCGTGCAGCACGCCGGGGCTACCGCGCTGGATGCTGGCCGAATGCTTGCCGCTGTCCATGCCTTCACCGGCGGCTTCCACGCCAATCAGGCGCGTGTTTTCGTGGTTGATATACGGATAGAAAATGCCCATGGCGTTGGAGCCGCCACCAACGCAGGCCACCACCACGTCGGGCTGTGCACTCTTGCAACCCGCCGCGGCCAGCATCTCGGGCATTTGCACCAAGCACTCCTCACCGATCACGCTCTGGAAGTCCCGCACCATCATCGGGTAAGGGTGCGGGCCGGCCACGGTGCCTATGATGTAGAAGGTGTTGTCCACATTGGCAACCCAGTCGCGCATGGCTTCGTTGAGCGCGTCCTTCAGGGTCTTGCTGCCGGACTCCACGGGCACCACGGTGGCACCCAAGAGTTTCATGCGGTAGACATTGGGGCTTTGGCGCTTGACGTCTTCGCTGCCCATGTAGACCACGCATTCCAGGCCGTAGCGGGCGCAGATGGTGGCTGTTGCCACGCCGTGCTGGCCGGCACCGGTTTCGGCAATCACGCGCGGTTTGCCCATGCGCTTGGCCAGCATGGCCTGGCCTATGGTGTTGTTGATCTTGTGGGCGCCGGTGTGGTTCAGGTCTTCGCGTTTCAGGAAGATTTGCGCGCCACCCATTTCACGGCTCATGCGGGCCGCGTGGTAGACGGGGGAAGGGCGGCCCACAAAGTGCGCCAATTCAGACTTGAACTCGGCGATGAAGGCCGGGTCATGTTGGTACTTGGCGTAAGCGTCTTTGAGCTCGTTGATGGCATGCGTCAGGGTTTCGGAGACAAAGCTCCCCCCGTACTTGCCAAAGTGACCGCTGAGGTCGGGTTGTGCGTATTCGTACATTCAAGCAATTCCTGCAAGGCGTTGGTCGGCGGCGCGCACGGCGGCGACAAACTGGTTGATCTTTTTCGGGTCTTTGATGCCCCGTAAGGGCAAGCCCGCAGCGTCTGTGGCTTCGACGCCCGAGCTGATGTCTACGGCCAGGCTGTTACAGCGGGGCCGCAGCGTGGCGATGCCATCGCCCACGTTTGCTGAGTCGAGTCCACCACTCAAGACGAGCTGAGCGTTGACGTTTGGAGGAAGAAGTGACCAATTGAATACCTTGCCGCCGCCACCATACCCGTCTACATGGGCGTCCAACAGAATGGCACGGGCGTTTGAATAATCGTGAGCGTATTTTACGAGGTCAAACTGCACCGCGCCATCGCCCAGGGGAATACGTGCCGCGCGCAGGTAAGGGCAGTTCGCAGCAGAAGCAGCCTGCAGGCAGTCTTCAGGGCTCTCATCGCCGTGGAATTGCAGCGTGGCACCGGGAACCAGGCGGCTGGCAGCCAGGATGTCGTTCAGGCTGGCGTTGACGAACAGCAGCACCGGCGTGACAAAGGGGGGCAGCAGGCGGGCCAGTTCGGCAGCGCGCTGCGCCGTCACATAGCGGGGGCTTTTGGGATACAGAACAAAGCCGATGGCATCGGCGCCAGCGTCAACCGCAGCGTGCAGGTCCTGTTCGCGGGTGATGCCGCAAATTTTGATACGGGTGCGTGTGGGTATGGAAGTGCGGTTCATGGCAGACCATCATACGCAGGCGTGCGCTCCGGCATGCCCCAGCGGGCGTCGTAGCGTGGGCCCAGAAAGTACAGGCCATCGGGCGAGAAGGTGGGGGCGGCGGCATCGCGGTCGCGTGCGGCCAGCACCTCGGCAATCCACTCGGGGGGGCGTTTGCCTTGGCCGATCTGCACCAGGCAGCCCATGATGTTGCGGATCATGTGGTGCAAAAAGGCATTGGCCTCGAACTCGATACGCCAGTAGGCGCCGCGTTGCTCCAGGCTGATGTCCAGCAGGGTTTTGATGGGGCTGAGTGCCTGGCACTGGGAGGCGCGAAACGAGGTGAAATCATGTTCGCCCAGCAGCAGGTCGGCGGCCTGGCGCATGGCAGTGATGTCCAGCGGCCTGAAGGTCCAGCCGACCCGACCCACCTCCACGCTGGGGCGTACCGGGGACTCCAGCAGCACGTAGGCATAGCGGCGTGAGGTGGCCGAGGCGCGGCAGTGGAAGTCCTTGGTCGTCAGCACCGCCCATTGCACGGCAATATCTCGCGGCAAATTGGCGTTGGTGCCACGCACCCAGGCGTGCACGTCGCGGTCGCGTTCGGTATCAAAGTGCACCACCTGCATGAGGGCGTGCACACCGGCGTCTGTGCGGCCAGCGCAGAGTGTGGAGACGCGCTGGGCGGTGAACTTGCCCAGCGCTTTTTCCAGCTTGTCTTGTACCGTCAGGCCCGAGAGCTGGCTTTGCCAGCCCTGGTAGGCCTGTCCGTTGTAGCTGACGCCTAGGACCACTCTCACCATGCCATACCCAGCCCAGCAGATGCCAAACGGACCCGCTTCAAGCCTTAGCTCAGCTTGGCCAAGGCGCGCTGGGCTTTTTCGCGCAGCTCGCCGGTGGCGTCGGCCACCACTTCTTCAATCAGTGCGCGGGCACCGTCCTGGTCGCCGATGGAGACAAACTCTTCTGCCAGCGCCAACTTGGTTTCCAGCGAGTTGTCGCTAAAGGACGAGCTGTCTTCTTCCACTGCGGTCTGTGCGCTGGGGCCCAGGTCCAGGGACAGCGAGCCGAGGTCAAATTCCAGCATGCCTTCATGGTGTTTGTCGGCAGCAGCCTCTTCGGCCAGGGCTTCGCCCGCATGGTGTGCGGTGGGCTGGAATTCGGTTGCGGGTACCTGGGCGGCAGGCGGTTCGGCACTGGCACCTTCCAGGCTCAGGCCATCCATGGCAAATGACAGCTCGGGCAGGGCCTGGGAAAACTCTGCGTGGGCGGCTTGCAAGGGTGCGCTGGCGCTGGGTGTGGGCTCCAAATCGCCAGGGCCGGAGATATCAAAGTCCAGCGTGTTCGACAGCGGCAAGTCCTGGGCCTCCATCTTCACCGTGGCGAAAGCAGCGGACGCACTCAGAGGTGCGGCTGCGGATGCGGCGGCTTCCTCTTCGGCAGAAAAATCCAGGTCCAGATCCAGGTCCGAGTTGGACTGCGGCAACTCTGCCAGTGCCGACACCGGCACCGTGCTGTCACCACCCGGTTCTACCGATTCGCTGGAGGGCTGCGCCAGGGTGTTGAAGGCGCTG
>JAYVNF010000195.1:0-16097 GCA_043758575.1 Rhodoferax sp. | reverse complement strand
CAGCCCAATTGTCCACCTTCATCGACTTTTTGGTGATGTGGTGACGTCGGTCTTCGTTGTGTTTATTGGGCATGACGGGCGGGATTCAAGAAAACGAGGATCCTACGTCACACCCGATCCGTGCAACAACGCCCATCCGGTGGTGTCGCTGCCGAGTAACGATGCAGCCACCGCGTGGCGTGGTGAAACCGGCTTTGTGCATGAACTGGTGCAGCGCACGTTTGGCGAGGCGATGCCGGAGTACGAGTTCTACTTCGCCGGCCCGCCGCCGATGACGCAGGGCCTGCAGGAAATGTTGATGGTCGGCCACCGCGTGCCCTTCGGGCAAATCTACTTCGATCGGTTTTTCTAAAAACCCTGGTCTTATTTCAACGCCGCCTGACTAGCCTGCAGGCGCACGATGTCATGCGTCAACCGGATATGCGCTTCCAGCGCCAGTGCTGCGCGGGCCTCCTGCCGGTCTATGGCGGCACGGAAGATGGCTTCGTGTTCCTTGTGCACATCGCGGCCGCTGGCGTGGGCGGCGGTAAGACGGAAGTTGATGTTGCGGTAGCGCTCGGCGTGACGGTACAGGATGGACAGCAGGTATTTGCTCCACGTCGAGTTGAAGCCGGCAATCAACGCCTCGTGGAAGGCCTTGTTGCGCCGCTCCCAGCGTACGGAGCCGGCCTCGGCCAGGTTCCGCTCGGTGGCGCACAGCAGTTCGTAGCTTTGCACCAGCGCGGCTTCCCATTGCGCGTCACCATGGCGGATCGACTGGCGCAGCGCCTCGGTCTCTAGCATCACGCGGGTGTTGGTCACGTCTTCCAGATCGGCCATGGAAATGGGTGCGACGCGAAAGCCGCGTTGGCCCTCGGACGTTACCAGTGCATCGGACACCAGCAGCGACAAGGCCTCGCGCAGGGTGCCGGCACCGACTTCGTATTGGTCCTTCAGATGCTCCACGCGCAGACGCTCGCCGGGGGCGAGCTTGCCGCACACCACGTCGTGGCGCAGGCTCAAATACGCGCGCTCGACCAGCGTGCGCGGCACCACGGCATCGGGGTCCGGCTCGGTGGACTGGTTGTGTTGAATGGTTGACATGGTGTTGCTCCCGCTTGGTGCTTGATGGGGTCAGGGCGCAGCGGCGCCCCGTTGTTGGCGTTGCTTTTGCCGGTAGGCCATTTGCGGCCGGGTCAGGCCCAAGAGGCGTGCCGCTTCCGAGAGGTTGCCGCGTGCGCGTGCCATGGCATGGTCCAGCACGCGCGCCTCCACTTCGTCCAGCGTGCTGCCGCTGTCCAGAATGCGGCTGCTCAGGTCGTCGTCCTGCGCACTGGGCAAGGGGGCGAGATGGCCGTGTGCATCCAGGCTGGTTTGCGCAGTGTCGGGCTGGTTGGGGAAGAGGTGTTCTACTTCGACCATGCCGGATTGGCCTGCAAGAATGACGCCACGCTCCACCAGGTTTTCCAGCTCGCGCACATTGCCGGGCCAGTCATGTTGCAGCAGCGCCTGCAGCGCGCGCTCCTCAAAGCCCAGAACGCGCTTGCTGTGCAGTGCGCAAAAGCGCGCCAGCATGCCCTGGGCCAGCAGTTCGATGTCGGTCTTGCGCTCACGCAGGGGCGGAATGCAAATGGGGTAGACATTCAGGCGGTACATCAGGTCACGCCGGAAGCGCCCGGCCGCCACCGCTTGTTCCAGGTCCGCATTGGTGGCCGCCACCAGGCGCACATTCACCTTGCGTGTGGCCTCGCCGCCGACGCGCTCAATCTCGCCCTCCTGCAGCACGCGCAGCAGCTTGGCCTGGGCCGCCAGCGGCAGCTCGCCCACCTCATCGAGCAGCAGCGTACCGCCGTCGGCGCGCTCAAAGCGGCCGGCGCGCGCCGCGTGCGCGCCGGTGTACGCGCCTTTCTCGACGCCAAACAATTCGGCTTCAATCAGTTCGGCCGGCAGGGCGGCGCAGTTCACTGCTACAAAAGGTTTGTCGGCGCGGCTGGAGAGTTCGTGCAGGGCGCGCGCAAAGCGCTCCTTGCCGACGCCGGTTTCGCCGGTCAGCAGCACCGTGGCCTGGGTCGAGGCCACCTTTTGCATCAGCGTGTAGGCCTTGCGAAAGGCACTGGAGTTGCCGATCAGCTGGCCGCCCTGGGTGACGGGCTCCAGCGTGGACTTCAGGGCTTCCACCTGCGACTGCAGGGCTTCCATCTTTTCCATCAGCGAGTCGTCAGTGAAATACACGCGGTGCGCCTCGCCGTCGGGCCATTCCTCAATCGGGCGGCCGATGATCTGGCAATGGTCGGCACCACAGGCGGCGCACAGCGTCTCCTTGAACAGGATCAGCCGGCCCATGAAGGCACTGGTGTAGCCACTGGCATAGCCCATCAGCGTCCAGCAGGCCGGGTCTTCCACCACGCCGAACTTCTGCCGGTGCGCATAGGCCTCCCAGGAGTGGTCCCAGCGGAATTCACCAAAGAACTGGCCCGCCGCCATGTCGAAGCTGAGCTTGACGGGGGTGACGCGCGCCGCGCCTTCGAGCATGTGCAGCTGGGGCCCGACCATGAAGCTGTCGCGCATGTCCTCACCAGGCCGCGTCTTCTTGGCGTATTCGGCGTCCGACAGACCCGATGCGTAACCCATGCGCGTCAGGATGCGCCGCGCGTGTTCGGGGCCGACGGAGGTGATCAGATCTTGGCGCAGGGCGGCCAGTGCGTTGGTGTGCATCAGCACCATGCGCCGGTCCCCCAGCCAGATGGCGCCGCTGTCGGGCTCGAAGCGCAACAGGCGCCGCAAGTCGCTGTCCGGGGGGTATTTGATGCTCATGGTGCAGTGTGTCTCTCGATAAGGCTTGGATGCTATTTTCTCGATATTTTTAAAATCCCTGACCCAGGTCAGCGATCGGCCTGCGTGACTTTTGGAAATGGATCATTTGGTGAATTTTAGCCGTTTGGCCTGCATCAAATGCAGTATTTCATAGGCAGTAGGGCGGTCGCTCGTCTAAGGGTTAGCCCTAGCGCATGCCAGGCACGGGCACAAACGGCGCGTTTTTGGATGGGATTTCTAGGGGTTATCCCTTGAAATATCGAGATTTTTGACGGCGTGGCGTTTTTTGGCAGGGTCCTTGCAAAGTCATTACGGTACTCCCCGCCAAACCATGCCCATGCCCATGCCCTTGACCCTACCCAACGCAGCGACCAGCGCCGATGAGCGCATCTGCGATATCTCACGCAAGTACGTGCGCATCACGCAGATCCGCGCCGACGGGATGGTGTGTTTCGAGTTCGCCATTGGCTGGCCCGAGTTGTTTGTTGACCTGATGTTGCCCCGCCCTGCCTTTGACGATTTTTGCGTCCGGCAGAACGTGCAGCGTTTGAACGATTGAACCCGCGCAGTCTCACTTCCAAAAAGGATAGCTTCCATGTCTGTAGATCTCCATACCCGTGAAATCAAGCCCCTGCGCAATACCTTTGCGCATACCGCGCATTACGTGGGCAGCGACAAGCCGGCCTCGCGCTACCAAGAGGCCACCCTGGGCACGCAACCCACGGACAACTTCCACTACCGCCCGACCTGGGACCCGCAACACGAGATTTTTGACGCTTCCCGCTCGGCCATCAAACTGGCCGACTGGAACGCACTGCGCGACCCGCGCCAGTATTACTACGCCACCTGGACCATGGCCCGTGCCAAGCAGCAGGATGCCATCGAAGCCAGCTACGAATTTGTCGACTCGCGCAAGCTGGTGTCCAAGATGCCCGACGCCGTGCGTGCCAAGGTCTGCCAGGTGCTGATGCCGCTGCGCCATGTGGCCTGGGGCGGCAATATGAACAACAGCTCGATCGGCGCCTACGGTTACGGCACGCCGTTTACCGCACCCGCCATGTTCCACGCCATGGACCAACTCGGTGCGGCGCAATTCATCACCCGTCTGGGTCTGGCGCTGGATGAGCCCGGCGTATTGCAAGCCGGCAAGAACGAATGGCTCCACGCCGCCTGCTGGCAGCCGCTGCGCCATTACGTGGAAGACACGCTGGTGCTGACAGACCCGTTTGAGCTTTTCATTGCCCAAAACTTTGCCCTGGACGGCCAGCTCTATCCGCTGATGTTTGGCAGCTTTGTGGATGACCACATCGTGCCCCAGGGTGGCACGGCCGTGGCCATGCTGACCGCCTTCATGCCCGAGTGGCATAGCGAGAGCGCCCGCTGGATTGATGCTGTGCTGAAAGTTGCCGCCGCTGAATCCACTGACAACAAGCAACTGATTGCCGGCTGGGTCCAGGCCTGGGCCGACCGTGCACAAACCGCATTGGCACCACTGGCCGAACTGGCCCTGGGCGCTGCAGGCGCACAGGCCTTGCTAGAAGCACGCTCTGCGCTGGACCTGCGCGGCAAGAAGGCCGGCATCGCCGCCTGAGCGCCACAACAAAACCCAAGGAGACAAGCCCTATGTCAAACGTATTCATCGCCTTCCAGGACAACGAAGACGCGCGTCCCATCATCGATGCCATCCTGGCAGACAACTCAGAAGCCGAAGCCACCTACCCCACCGGCCTGGTCAAGATCATTGCGCCCAACAGCCTGGTGATCAAACGCGAAAGCATTGAAGAGCTGATCGGCCGCTCCTTCAATCTGCAACAGATCCACGTCAACCTGGTCACCCTTTCGGGCCACATTGACGAAGACGACGACCAGTTCTCGCTGAGCTGGACCCACTGAACCCCGAACCCCATCAGGAGACACACAAATGGATACCCCCGTCATCAAGAAGAAGCTCGGTCTGAAAGACCGCTACGCCGCCATGACCCGCGACCTCGCCTGGGACACCACCTACCAGCCGATGGAAAAGGTTTTCCCGTATGACAAATACGAAGGCATCAAGATCCACGACTGGGACAAGTGGGAAGACCCCTTCCGCCTGACCATGGACGCCTACTGGAAGTACCAGGGCGAAAAAGAGAAAAAACTCTATGCCGTGATTGAGGCCTTTGCCCAGAACAACGGCCAGCTCGGTGTGACCGACGCACGCTACATCAACGCGCTCAAGCTGTTCCTCACCGGCGTGACGCCGCTGGAGTACTACGCCTACCGCGGCTTCGCCCACGCCGGCCGCCAGTTCACCGGCGCCGGTGCCCGCGTGGCCTGCCAGATGCAGTCGATTGACGAGCTGCGCCACTACCAGACCGAAACCCACGCCCTGAGCCACTACAACAAGTACTTCAACGGCCTGCACAGCCCGCAGCACATGTTTGACCGCGTGTGGTACCTCTCAGTCCCCAAGTCCTTCTTTGAAGACGCGTATACCGGCGGCCCCTTCGAGTTCCTCACTGCGGTCAGCTTCTCATTTGAATACGTGCTGACCAACCTGCTGTTCGTGCCCTTTATGTCGGGCGCGGCGCACAACGGCGACATGTCCACCGTGACCTTTGGCTTCAGCGCGCAGTCGGATGAATCGCGCCACATGACGCTGGGCATCGAGTGCATCAAGTTCATGCTGGAGCAAGACCCGGGCAATGTGCCCATCGTGCAGGGCTGGATCGACAAATGGTTCTGGCGCGGTTACCGGCTCTTGAGCATCGTGGCCATGATGCAGGACTACATGCTGCCCAAGCGCGTGATGAGCTGGCGCGAGAGCTGGGAAATGTACGTCGAAGACAACGGCGAAGCCCTGTTCAAGGACTTGGCCCGCTATGGCATCCGCAAGCCCAAGGGCTGGATCCAGGCCTGCGAAGGCAAGGACCACATCAGCCACCAGACCTTTGCCGTCTTCTACCAATACAACGCGGCCGCCGCCATCCACACCTGGATTCCCAGCGAGGAAGAAATGGTCTGGTTGTCGGAGAAGTACCCCGAGACCTTTGACTCGGTCTACAAGCCCCGTTGGGATTTCTGGCGCGCAGAGGCTGCCAAGGGCAACCGCTTCTACCAGAAGACCCTGCCCATGCTGTGCCAGACCTGCCAGATCCCAATGATCTTCACCGAGCTGGGCGATGCCACGCAGATCGCTTACCGCGAGTCTGACTACCTGGGCAACAAGTACCACTGCTGCAGCGACCACTGCAAAGAGATTTTTGACAACGAGCCCGAAAAATATGTGCAGGCCTGGTTGCCACCGCAGCAGATTTACCAAGGCAACTGCTTCAAGCCCGATGTCGACCCGACCAAGGAAGGCTTCGATCCGCTGCTGGCCGTGCTCGATTACTACAACATGAAAGTCGGCAGCGACAACTTCGACTTTGATGGTTCGGAAGACCAAAAGAACTTTGCCGCCTGGAACGGCGATTCCATCGATGGAGCACAAAAATGAGCGTCGTTTCCCTCAAGCCCTATAGCTTTCCCGCCAAGGACGCACGCGAAAACTTTCCCGCGCCGCTGCTCTTCATTGGCTGGGATCACCACCTGCTGTTTGGCGCACCGGTTGCCCTGCCGCTGCCGCCCGACACCCCGTTTGGCGCGCTCGGCGCAGCGGTGTTGCCCGGCACCTATGGCTACCACCCGGACTTCGCCAAGATCGACTGGAGCACGGTTCAGTGGACCAAGTCCGGTAAGCGGTGGACACCCGATCCGGCCAAGTCACTGGCCGACAACGGCCTCAAGCACCAGGACGTGATCCGCTTTCGCACCCCTGGTCTTTCCGGCTTGAACGGCTCCTGCAACTAAACGCTATTGAAGCTTCTGAAGTTACCGAGAAGACCATGAGTTACCAACTGACCATTGAACCGCTGGGCGCCATCATCGAGGTGGAGGAGGGGCAGACCGTGCTGGATGCCGCCTTGCGTCAGGGCATCTACATTCCCCACGCCTGCGGTCATGGTCTGTGCGGTACCTGCAAGGTGCAGGTCAGTGAGGGCGAAGTGGACCATGGCCACGCCAACCCGTTCGCGCTGATGGACTTTGAGCGCGATGCCGGCAAGACCCTGGCCTGCTGCGCCACGCTGCAAAGCGATGCCTGCATAGAAGCCGATATTGACGAAGACCCGGATGCCGAAGTGATACCGGTGCGCGATTTCCACACCACGGTGGCGCACATCGAGACACTGACGCCAACCATCAAGGCGATTTATTTGAAGCTCGACAGCCCGCTGCATTTCCAGGCAGGCCAGTATGTGCAGGTGGTGATTCCCGGCATCGAAGGCAATCGCGCTTTTTCGATTGCCAATTCACCAGCCGAGGTGCGGACCACGGGCGAGATCGAATTGAACGTGCGCATCGTCCCGAATGGAGCCGGCACCACCTGGTTGCACCAGCAGCTCAAGGTGGGCGACCAGCTACAGATCTCCGGACCTTATGGGCGCTTTCTGGTGCGCAAGTCGGCCAAGCTGCCGCTGGTCTTCATGGCCGGTGGCTCGGGCCTCTCCAGCCCGCGCTCCATGATCCATGACCTGCTGGAAGACAAAAGCCAGCAGCCCATGACCCTGGTCTATGGCCAGCGCACGCGCGACGAGCTGTACTACGACGAAGCTTTTCGCGCACTCGCGGAAAAGTACCCGCACTTCAGCTACGTGCCCACCCTCTCGGGTGAGCCCGAAGACTCGGACTGGACTGGCGCACGCGGCTTTGTGCACGACGTGGCCAAGGTCCACTTTGGAGGTACGTTTGCTGGCCACCAGGCCTACCTGTGCGGCCCGCCCGTGATGATCGAAGCCTGCATCTCCACGCTGATGCAAGGCCGCCTGTTTGAGCGCGACATCTACACCGAAAAGTTTTTGTCAGCCGCCGACACCAACCAGCAGCGCAGTCCGCTGTTCAAGCGGGTTTAAGGAAGCACCACCATGTTCTTTGACACCCGCCCCAAGGTCTGCGTGCACATCGCGCAAACCGACGAGACCTATGTCTGCGCCACCAGCGAGAGCCTGCTCCAGGGCATGTTGCGTCTGGGGCGCAAGGGCATCCCGGTCGGATGCGTCAACGGTGGCTGCGGCGTCTGCAAGGTTCACGTATTGGAGGGGCAATGCCAGTCGCTGGGCCCCATCAGCCGCGCGCACGTCAGTGCGGAAGAGGAAGCACACGGTTTTACTTTGGCCTGCCGTGTGGCACCCATCACCCCAGTGCAACTGGAGGTGGTGGGCAAGTTCGAGAAGCCATTCAAAAAAGGGTTTGCTGCCAAGGCAAGCACTTAAGTTATTTCAACCAAGAGGAGACTTCAAATGGGTATTGCACGAATCGGTCACGCCAGCCTGCGGGTAATGGACATGGCGGCAGCTGTTAAACACTATGAAAAAGTGTTGGGCATGAAAAAGACAATGGAGGACAAGCACGGTAACGTGTACCTCAAATGCTGGGACGAGTGGGACAAATACTCGCTGGTGCTCACGCCCTCCGACCAGGCCGGCCTGAACCACGTGGCCTACAAGGTCGAGAACGATGCCGATCTGGATACGCTGCAAAAGAAGATCGAAGCCTACGGCATTGCCACCAAGGTCTTGGCCGAAGGTGCCATGCCTTCCACCGGTCGCATGCTGCAGTTCAACCTGCCCAGCGGCCACGAGATGCGTCTGTACGCCATGAAGGAATACGTGGGCACTGAAGTCGGCACCACCAACCCCGATCCCTGGCCGGACAACATCACCGGTGCCGGTGCGCATTGGTTGGACCATTGCCTGCTGATGTGCGAGCTCAACCCCGAGACCGGCGTCAACAAGGTGGCCGAGAACACCAAGTTCATCATGGAAGTGCTGGACTTTTTCCTGACCGAGCAGATCCTGGTCGGCCCCAACGGCGACATGCAAGCCGCCACCTGGTTGTCGCGCACCACCACGCCGCATGACATCGCCTTTGTCGGCGGACCGCGCATGGGCCTGCACCACATCGCCTACTTCCTGGATTCGTGGAACGACATCCTGAAGTCGGCCGACGTGATGGCCAAGACCAAGACCAAGATTGACGTGGCGCCCACCCGCCACGGCATCACCCGCGGTGAGACGATTTACTTCTTCGATCCGAGCGGCAACCGCAACGAAACCTTTGCCGGCCTGGGCTATCTGGCGCAACGCGACCGGCCTGTCACCACCTGGACCGAAGACAAGCTGGGCACCGGAATTTTCTACCACACCGGTGAGATGGTTGCGTCCTTCACGGATGTGTACACCTGAGCCCTGCAAGCCTGAATCCCCGTGCGCACAAGCCCCTTGTTGCGCACGAGGTCTTTGTTAGCTGTTCACCTGTTTTGGGAAGTCTTTCCCTGGAATGAATCACACACCATGAAGAAAATAATCATTGCCGCCGCTGCCTTGGCAGCCCTGGCCAGCGCCCACGCAGAGGGGCATTACGTGCCCGGCGTCGAAGGCATACAAGCAGCCAGCGTGCCACCACCCGGCCTCTATTACCTGGGCTATATGGCCAACTACAACGCCGAACAATTCAAGGCACCGGGCAGCAGCACCGCCTTGCCCGGCGAGAACAAGGCCACCATCTTTGCCTTGGCCAACCGCCTGGCCTGGATCTCCAACACCAAGGTGCTGGGCGCCGACTTCGGCATGGAAACCATCGTACCGGTGCAGTCCACCTCACTGACCATCAAGGCCGCCGGCTTGTCCGACACGCAAAGCGGTTTTGGTGATGTCTATCTCGGCCCCGTGGTGCTGGGCTGGCATGGTGCCAGCTGGGATGCCGTGGGCGCAGCCGGTTTCTGGCTCAAGTCTGCCGACAGTTCCTCGCCCGCCTCCGCCGGCAAGGGCTTTGCCAGCACCATGCTGACGGGTGGCGCTACCTACTACTTTGATGCCAACAAGACCCTTTCCGGCTCGGCCCTGCTGCGCTATGAAATCAACGACAGCAAGTCCAACGGCATCAAGCCCGGCGACCAGGTCTCGCTGGAGTGGGGCTTCGGCAAGATGCTGGGTAGCGTGCAGGTCGGTGTGGTCGGCTACGACCAGATGCAGATCAGCAACGACAGCGGAACCGGTGCCTCCAACAACAAATCCGAGCGCCACGCCATCGGTGCCGAAGTTGCGCTACCCCTCATGAGCTCGGGTGTGATTCTGAAGGCTGCGGCCTACAAGGAATACGATGCCCACGCCGGGACCGGTGCTGAGCCCTTGGGCAATCTGCTGCGCTTCACGTTTGTGAAGTTCCTCTAAGTATGAGCCGCCCAGCGAACACCCCCGCTGCTGCGAGCGCCAGTGTCAGTCTGCGCAGCATCGATTGGCGTGCAGCCCACGCGGCCGCAGGTGCAGCCATGCAGGCTGCACAGGACATGGGCGCCTGCGTCAATGTCGCGGTGGTGGACGCTGGCGGCCTGTTGGCCGCCTTTTTGCGCATGCCTGGCGCGCCCCTGCATTCGGTGGACATCGCCATCGACAAGGCCTACACGGCCGTCAGCTTTGGCCTGCCCACGCACCTGTGGGCAGCAGCCTTGCAAGAGCATTCGGCCGCGGTACGCGAAGGCATCGTGCTGCGCCCCCGCTTTGTCGCCTTTGGGGGTGGCCTGCCGATTCTTGAAGGCGGCCAGCGCATAGGCGCCATCGGCGTCTCCGGTGGCAGCGAGGCGCAAGACCAGGCCATTGCCCAGGCCGGTCTGGCCGCGCTCGGTCTCACCTCGATGTGATGCACACCCACCCATTTTTCAACTCCTGCAAACAGCCATGAAACAGATCCTCAACTTCATCAACGGTGCGTACGTCAGCAACGCCAGTGGCAAGACCTACGAGAAGCGCAACCCGGTGGACAACAGCCTGATCGGCATGGTCCATGAGGCAGGGCAGCCCGAGGTCGACGCGGCCGTCGCCGCCGCGCGCGCTGCCCTGCACGGGCCCTGGGGCAAGCTGTCGGTGGTGGAGCGCTGCGCCATGCTGGATGGTCTGGTGGCCGAGATCAACCACCGCTTTGATGACTTCCTACAGGCCGAAGTGGCCGACACCGGAAAGCCTGCCCACCTGGCCTCGCACATCGATATTCCGCGCGGCGCCGCCAACTTCAAGATCTTCACCGACACGATCAAGAACGTGTCCACCGAGTCCTTCGAGATGCGCACACCCGACGGCAAGACGGCACGTAGCTACGGTGTGCGCACCCCGCGCGGCGTCATCGCCATCATCTGCCCGTGGAATCTTCCCCTGCTGCTGATGACCTGGAAATGCGGTCCTGCCCTGGCCTGCGGCAACACGGTCGTCGTCAAGCCCTCGGAGGCCACACCCAGCACCGCCACGCTGCTCGGCGAAGTGATGAACAAGGTGGGAGTGCCGCCCGGCGTATACAACGTGGTGAACGGCTTTGGCGTGAATTCCGCCGGCTCCTTCCTCACTGCCCACCAGGGTGTCAACGGCATCACCTTCACCGGTGAAACCAAAACCGGAACGGCCATCATGAAGGCCGGTGCCGACGGCATCCGGCCTGTCTCATTGGAACTGGGCGGCAAGAACGCCGCCGTGGTGTTTGCCGACTGTGATTTTGACAACGCCATCAACACCGTCACCCGCTCAGTGTTTGAAAACTGCGGCCAGGTCTGCCTGGGTACCGAGCGCGTGTATGTGGAGCGCCCCATCTTCGATAAGTTCGTCGCCGCACTCAAAGTGAAAGCCGAGGGCATGAAGCCTGGCCGTCCGTTTGACGTTGATACCAAGATCGGCCCGCTGGTCAGCAAGATCCACCAGAAGAAAGTGCTGTCGTATTACGCCAAGGCCAAGGAAGAGGGCGCAACGATCGTCTTCGGCGGCGGCGTGCCCGACATGCCCGATGAGCTGAAGGACGGTTGCTGGGTTGAGCCCACCATCTGGACCGGCCTGCCCGAAACCGCCACGGTGGTGCGCGAAGAAATCTTCGGCCCCTGCTGCCACATCACACCGTTCGATACGGAAGAGGAAGCTGTGGCGCTAGCCAATGACACCAAGTACGGCCTGGCCACTTCCATCTACACCCAGGACATCAGCCGCGCAAGCCGCGTCGCCACGCAGATTGAAGTGGGCCTGTGCTGGGTCAACAGCTGGTTTCTGCGCGACCTGCGCACGCCATTCGGCGGCAGCAAACAGTCCGGCATTGGCCGCGAGGGTGGCGTTCACTCGCTGGAGTTCTACACCGAGCTGCGCAACGTGATGATCAAATACTGAAAGCCCTGCATGAGCCAGAACCCCGAAGTCGGCAAGTCCATTCTTGCCAATGGCATCACCACCAATTACCACGATGTAGGCACCGGTTTCCCGGTGCTGCTGATCCACGGCTCCGGTCCCGGAGTCAGCGCCTGGGCTAATTGGCGTTTGACGATTCCCGTACTCGCAAGCGGCCGACGCGTGATTGCGCCCGACATGGTGGGCTTTGGTTTCAGCGATCGGCCCGCCGGTGTGCGCTACAACCTCGACACCTGGGTGGCACAGGCCATTGGCCTGCTCGATGCCCTGAAGATTGAACAGGCCGATCTGGTCGGCAATTCCTTTGGTGGTGGCCTGGCGCTGGCGCTGGCGATCCGCCACCCCACACGCGTGCGCCGCCTGGTGCTGATGGGCGCGGCCGGCGTCTCCTTCCCGATCACCGAAGGGCTGGACGCCGTCTGGGGCTACCAGCCCTCGATAGCGAATATGCGCAAGCTGCTCGACATCTTCGCCTTTGACCGCACGCTGATGAGCGACGAGCTGGCCGAACTGCGCTACCGCGCCAGCATCCAGCCCGGCTTTCAGGAAGCGTTCGAGCGCATGTTCCCCGCGCCCCGGCAAAACGGCGTGGAGTCCCTGGCCAGCCGCGAAGAAGACATCCGCGCGTTGCCACACGAGACGCTGGTGATCCATGGCCGCGAAGACAAGGTGCTGCCGCTGTCGAACTCGCTGACGTTGGCGCAATGGATTGAACGTGCGCAGTTGCATGTGTTCGGCCGCTGCGGCCACTGGACCCAGATTGAACATGCCGCGCGCTTCACGCAACTGGTCGGCAACTTCCTGGACGAGGCAGATGCACTGGCGCCCAAGCAAGCAGCCAGCCAGCCAGCCGCCCAGCCCGAAAAGGCCCGCGAAGCGCAGGCCACCCACTGACGCGCCACTCTCGATTTCTAGAAACCCAACCGGACTTACGCAATGGATTCCACACTGATTACCACCCTGGGCAATGAGCTCTACCAGGCCATGACGAACCGCACCGTGGTGGACCCGCTCACCACCCGCTACCCCGATATCACCATAGAGAACGCGTACCACATCCAGCAGCGCATGTTGCAGCGCCGCCTGGATGCGGGTGAGCGCGTGGTCGGCAAAAAGATCGGTGTCACCTCCGCGGCCGTGATGAACATGCTGGGCGTGTACCAGCCGGATTTTGGCTACTTGCTGGACGGCATGATTTACAACGAAGGCCAGAGCATCGACATCAGCACCCTGATCCAGCCCAAGGCCGAGGGCGAGATTGCCTTCATCCTCAAGAAGGACCTGATGGGCCCCGGCATCAGCAATGCCGATGTGCTGGCCGCCACCGAATGCGTGATGCCCTGCTTTGAAATCGTGGACTCGCGCATCCGCGACTGGAAGATCAAGATCCAGGACACCGTGGCCGACAACGCGTCGTGCGGTGTTTTTGTACTGGGCGACCGCGCAGTCAATCCGCGCCGCATCGACCTGTCCACCTGCGGCATGGTGTTCGAAAAGAATGGCGACATCATCGGCACCGGTGCCGGCGCCGCCGCCCTCGGTTCGCCGGTGAATGCCGTCACCTGGCTGGTCAACACCCTGGGCCGTTTGGGCATTGGCATCAAGGCCGGCGAAGTGGTGCTGTCGGGTGCGCTGGCGGCCATGGCCCCGGCCAAGGCGGGTGACAACTTCCGCGTCTCGATTGGCGGGCTGGGCAGCTGCTCGGTGCGCTTCCACTAGCCATCACAGAGCCGGATGTCCATGGTCCCCGTCACAACATCGCTGCAGCCAGGCACAGGCGCAGTCATGGTGCTGATCACGCGCCGTGTCACGCCCGGACACGAGGCGGCGTTCGAGCAGGCATCGAACGACATGACGGCCGCCGCGCGCAGCTTCCCGGGCTACCTGGGCGGGCAACTGGTGCGCCCGCAGGATGACAGCGGCAGTGCCGACGCCTCGCTCTACAACGTGGTGTTTGCGTTCGACACAGCCGAGCATTTGCAGGCCTGGCAGGACTCGCCTGTGCGCTCGCTGGCGCTGGCTGCGATTGCGCCGCACATCGAAGGCCAGACGGTGCGCCAGGTCAGTGGCCTGGGGCATTGGTTTGCTGCGCCCACCGGCCCCAAACAGAACCCGCCGCCGCGCTGGAAGGTGGCCGTGGTCACGTGGCTGGGCATATGCCCCACGGCGTATGCGCTGTTCCTGCTGCTGGGTGAGGCTCTGGCACCTTGGCCGCTGCTGCCGCGCGTGATGCTGTTGACCTCGCTGGTAGTCATCACCATGACCTGGCTGGTGGCACCGCAACTGACCCAGCTGCTTAAACCCTGGCTGTACCCGGTACCACTGGCACCGCAGCAACGATAGGAAGAAACATGGATTTGCAACTCAAGGGCAAACGTGCCCTGGTCACAGGCTCTACCTCTGGCATTGGCTGGGCCATCGCCCGCGAGCTCGCAGCCGAGGGCGCGCACGTGCTGCTCAACGGGCGCGAAGCAGGGCGTTTGCAGCAAGCGCTTGTGCGTCTGCAGGCAGAGTTTCCTGGCGCTACGCTGGATGCAGTACAGGCCGATCTGACCACATCGCAAGGCTGCCAGAAACTGCTGGATGCAACGGGGGATGTAGACATCCTGGTCAACAACCTGGGCATCTTCGAGCCCAAGCCTTTTGAGCAGATCACGGATGCGGACTGGTCGCGCTTTTTCGAAGTGAATGTGATGAGCGGCGTGCGCCTGGCGCGCGGCCAGCTCGCGGGCATGAAGCGGCGCGGCTGGGGCCGCATCGTCTTCATCTCCAGCGAATCTGGCATCTGCCCGCCGGGCGATATGGTGCATTACGGAATGAGCAAGTCGGCGCAATTGTCGGTCTCGCGCGGGCTGGCAGAGACCTGCGCCGGCACAGGTGTCACGGTGAATGCCGTGCTGCCGGGACCTACGCGCACGGAGGGCGTGGGCGACTTCTTTGCCAAACTGGCCAGCGATGCGGGGCAGACCCTGGCTGAGGCCGAGGTTGACTTTTTCCAGCACGCGCGGCCCACCTCGCTGCTGCAACGTTTTATTCAACCCACCGAGGTCGCCGCCTTGGTGGCCTATGTGTGCAGCCCGCGCTCTGCGGCCACCAACGGCACCGCGTTGCGCGTGGATGGTGGCGTGGTGCGCTCCCTGATCTGACTTTTACTTTTACCTCTGAGGACTTTATGAAAAAAATCAAATGTGCCCTGATCGGGCCCGGCAACATCGGCACCGACCTGCTGGCCAAGCTGCGACGCAGCCCCTTTCTGGAGCCGGTCTGGATGGTCGGGATTGACCCCGAGTCCGACGGCCTCAAGCGTGCCCGCGAAATGGGCATCAAGACCACCTCGGACGGCGTGGACGGCCTGCTGCCCCACGTGCTGGCCGACGGTGTGCAGATCGCTTTTGATGCAACCAGCGCCTACGTGCATGCAGAAAACTCGCGCAAGCTCAACGAGCTGGGCGTGCTGATGATTGACCTGACACCGGCCGCCATTGGCCCCTTCTGCGTGCCACCCGTCAACCTGACGGCACACGTCGGCAAAGGCGAGATGAACGTCAACATGGTCACCTGCGGCGGCCAGGCCACCATCCCCATGGTGGCAGCGGTGAGCCGCGTGCAGCCCGTGGCTTACGGCGAGATCGTGGCGACAGTCTCCAGCCGCTCGGTCGGCCCCGGCACGCGCAAGAACATCGACGAGTTCACCCGCACGACTTCGGCTGCGGTGGAAAAAGTCGGTGGCGCGAAGAAAGGCAAGGCCATCATCATCATCAACCCGGCAGAGCCGGCCATGATGATGCGCGACACCGTGCATTGCCTGACCGAAACCGAGCCGGACCAGGCCGCCATCACCGCGTCCATCCACGCCATGATCAAGGAAGTGCAGAAATATGTGCCCGGCTACAAGCTGGTCAACGGACCGGTGTTTGACGGCAAGCGCGTCTCGGTGTTTCTGGAAGTGAAAGGCCTGGGTGATTACCTGCCCAAGTACGCCGGCAACCTGGACATCATGACGGCAGCGGCTGCCCGCACCGCCGAGATGTTTGCTGAAGAAATCCTCACCGGCACGCTGGTGCTGAG
>JAYVNF010000194.1:0-1664 GCA_043758575.1 Rhodoferax sp. | reverse complement strand
CGGCACGCCCTACACCAGCTGGTAAGCAGCATGAACCGCCAACGCGCCTTCACCCTGATCGAGATGCTGGTCGTCATGACGCTGATTGCCACCCTGCTCACGCTGGCGGTGCCACGCTACTTCACCGCACTGGAGAACGGGCGCCTGCGCGTGCAGGCGCAAAACGTGGCCACCCTGCGCGATGCGATCGACAAGTTCTATGCCGACCAGGGCCGCTACCCCGAAGCGCTGGACGAACTGGTGGCGAAAAAATACCTGCGCCAGATTCCGCTGGACCCAGTGAGCGAAGCCGCCAACTGGCTGGTGCTGGCGCCCAAGGACACGGCGCAGGGCAATGTCTATGACGTGGCGCCCAACCCGGTGCAGCCGCTGGCGCCTGGACCCCAGCCCGAAGCCTTGGCGCAGCCCGACAGCACGCCGGCAGCGCTGGCGCCGCCGGGCGCAGGAGGCCCCCCATGAAAACGCGCGGCATGTTGCTGCTGGGGCTGCTGCTCAGCCTGGCCCTGGGCGGCATCGCCCTGATGGCCATGGTGGACAACTGGAAGCTGCAGAGCCAGCGCCAGCGTGAACAGGAGTTGCTGTTTGTGGGTGACCAGTACCGCCAGGCCATACGCCGCTACTACTACGGCGCGCCCGCCGGCCAGCCGCGCCAGTTGCCCACCAGCCTGCAAGCCATGCTGGACGACGAGCGCTACCCCAGCCCGGTGCACCATTTGCGTCGCCTCTATCCGGACCCCATCACCGGCTCCAGCGAGTGGGGCGAGGTGCGCGTGCAGGAGCGCCTGGTGGGCGTGTACAGCAAGTCCGAAGCGCCGCCAGTCAAGCAGGCCGGCTTTGCCGCGGCCTATGAAAGCTTCAATAACCGGGACAGCTACAAGGACTGGGTGTTCGTCTTTGTGCCTCCCGCCCGTTTGCGCTAGTTGTCAGAAGGAAAACGCATCATGAAAAGCAAGATTCTTATGGTCGATGACCACATCCTGTTTCGCAAGGGCTTGCGTGCCCTGCTCGGCGCGCACCCGGACTTCACGGTGGTCGACGATGTCGGCGCCGGGCGCGATGTGCTGCACGAGGCCGTGCGCCTGGAGCCCGACATCGTGCTGATGGACCTGCATGCCCTGGGCGCCAACGGCCTCAACACCGTGGCGCAGTTCAAGCGCCGCCTGAGCCAGGTCAAAACCGTGCTGCTGACCAGCCTGCGCACCGAGGAATATGTGCGCGCCGCCCTGGGCGCAGGCATCGACGGCTATGTGCTCAAGACCGCCACGCTGGACGAACTGGTGATGGCGCTGGGCAGCGTGGCGGCCGGTAAAAAATACCTCAGCCCGGATGTGTCGGGCCATGTGGTGGAGAGCTTTTTGCACCCCGAGGCGGCACACAGCCGGCGCGCCGGCATCGAGCTGCTGACCAGCCGCGAGCGCGGCGTGCTGCAGCTCATCGCCGAGGGCCGCACCAACCGCAGTGCCGCCGAATTCCTGTGTGTGAGTTCCAAGACGGTGGAAAAACACCGCTCCAGCATGATGCAGAAGCTGGGCCTGCGCAATGCCTGCGAGCTGACCCTGGCGGCCATCGAAATGGGCCTGGTGGAGCGCCCGCTGTCGATCTCGCGGCTGCGCGGCGTTTCGCCCTCGGGCTTTGCCTCGCTGGAGTAAATGCCCGCGCGCTGG
>JAYVNF010000193.1:0-1669 GCA_043758575.1 Rhodoferax sp. | reverse complement strand
GTGCCAGGAGCGCGGGTGGCGGCATCGAAGGAGACGCCGTAGTCCGGGTTGTCCTTGGTTTGCAGCTCCAGGTAGTTAAGCCAGAACTTGTTGTCGGTGTTCTGGTTCAGCCCCAGGCTCACGGCAATGCCCTGGCGGTGGATTTCGGCTTCGGTTCCCGTGGTGGGGTTGCTGCGCCAGCTGCCTTCGTCGCGCTTCATGGCGTTGATGCGGATGGACGTACTCTCGTTGATGGTCTTGTTGACGTCGGCCGTCAACTCGGTGTAGCCGTTGGTGCCCACGCTGGCGGTGATCTTGTTCTGGTCATAGGCTTTGGGCGTCTTGCTGACCTGGTTGATCACACCGCCGGCCTGGCCACGGCCAAACAGCATGGCGCCGGCGCCGCGCAGCACATCCACCTGCTCCAGGGCAAAGGTCTCGCGGTTGTACTGTGCCGTGTCACGAATGCCGTCCAGGTACATATCGCCAAAGGTGTAGAAGCCGCGCAGGTTCATGTTGTCACCCGAACGCCCGCCTTCTGCCGCGTTGAAGGAGATGCCCGAAACATTGCGCAGCGCCTCACGCAGCGAGCCCACCTGCTGCTGCTCCATCAGCGTGCTGGTCACGGTAGTGATGGCTTGTGGCACGTCGTGCGGGTCTTGCAGCACCTTGCCCACGCGGGTAGTGGTGGCGCGCAGGCCATCGGGCTTGTCGGCTTCGGCCTGCACATGCACGGTAGGCAGTTCCTTGGCGGTCTCAGGGGCCACCTGTTGTGCCATGGCAGCAGGCGTGAAGGCGGACAGACCGGCCAGCATGAATGCGCCCAGGGGCAGCAGGCTGCGCACCGGCTCTTGTAGTACGGCGCTGTCGTCCTGGGCCGCTGCGGGATTGCTGGTGCGGCGTTGGGCGCCCGTGGTGGTCTTGCGTTGGGACATGTCAGTCACTCCTCGGTGGATGGTCTTCTCAGAGATGAATGGCTGGCTGGGCGTGGAACACGCTTCTGGCTGGCTTGGATGGCTTGTGCCAGACGGCCGTTGGGCTGTCTGGCAATGGATTAAAAAATAGCGGCAGGAACGGGTGAAGGTCCGCTCCTATTTGGTCAAAATCAGTTTTTCCTGGCGGGTGATGCGCAAGCGGTATTCCTCACCGTTGTGCACGATCAGCACTTCACGCTGGCCGCCAAACAGCTGGGCACCATCAATGCGCGCCGGGCCGCTGGTTCGCGCCAGTGGGGGCAAGACCTGTTGGGGTGCCGCTCTGGTGCTCATGGTTTGGCCGGATCGGTGACAAAGCCGATGCGCGACACGCCCACGCGCGCCGCCTCAGACATCAGCTGTGCCACTTTTTCATAGGGCGTGCTGCGCTCGGCGCGGATGTGCAATTCGGGCTGTGGCTGCTGGGCGGCGGCGGTTGCCAGGCGCGTGCTCAGGGCCGCACTGTCCACGGCCTGGGCGTTCCAGAAAACCGTGCCAGCAGCGTCAATCGAGACCTGAACCGTCTCCGGCTTGCTCACGTTCGGCATGGACACAGCGCGGGGCAAATCCACTTTGACGGCATGGGTCAGCATGGGCGCGGTGACCAGAAAAATCACCAGCAAGACCAGCATCACGTCGATCAGCGGCACCATATTGATTTCGGCCAGCGGCGCGTTGTCGTCGCCGCCCTCCAGGCTGCCGAAGCTCATAGCGCA
>JAYVNF010000192.1:0-16164 GCA_043758575.1 Rhodoferax sp. | reverse complement strand
GTGCTGTCTCGTGCCAGACAGCGGCCGCCGACTGGGGGCAGCGGGCTGGGCACTCAGGCATCGCCGGACGCATCAAACAGTTCGACGGTCATGTCAAGTTGCCGGAGATGCTGCTGACTTTGTCGCCGACATAAGTGAATTTGTCGCCGGAAAATTTGATGGTGGGGTACTTGGCGGCATCAAACAGATCTGCGCTTTGCAGGTGCTTGTTGAAGGCCTCGGTGCCGGTGTTGATGGAGGTGGTGTCGATGGTGACATCCACTTTGCCGGTTTTGGCGGCACGGTCCATCTGGGCCGTGCCTTCTTTCTTGTCAAAACGGCCGCGGTTGGTAGAGGTGCCGAAATGGCCGATTTCAAAGGTCACATAGGTATGCGACGGGTCGAAGGCGTAGGTGGCGTTCTCTGCTTGTGCAACGCCGGCAAACAATGCGGCTGCAGCAGCGGCGGCCAGAATGGTCTTCTTCATGAAAAAATACTCCTGAGGGTTGAGGTTAAAAAGGTGCGCGGATGTGATTTAGAGCTTGCCCATGCCACTGATGGCCAGCTTGAATTTGACCTGGACATCGTCAGCCACCATGGAGGTGTCAGCCCATTCGCCTTCGCCAATCTTGAAGGCCAAGCGTTTGATGGGGAACTGACCGACGGCGGTGGTAATGCCCGCGGCCTGGGTTAGCGTGACCGGGATGTCCAGGTCCTTGGCATTGCCCTTGATGTTGAGCTTGCCGCTGATTTGAAACTTGCCGCCGCCCAGACTTTTCACACCGGAAGACTGGAAGCTGGCCTGTGGGAACTTGGGCACATTGAACCAAGTGGCCTTGGGCATCTCAGCGTCCGACTCGGGGGAGCCCAGGGTGGCGCTGCCAGTGTCCACGGTGAAGGCAATTTTGGCGGTCTCGGGTTTGGCCGTGTCAAAGCTGATTTGGGCATCAAATTTCTTGAAGTGGCCGTCCAGGGGCACGCCCATCTGTTTGGTCACAAAGCTGATGTCGCTTTGGGCTGGCAGCAGCTTTTGCTGGGCAAACGCCGTGCCCGAGAAGGCCAGGGCTGCGGCCGACAGAACCAGCAGGGTAAGTTTGGGTTGCAGTTTCATGGGTGTTCCAAAAAAGGGTTAATCAGGCGCGCAAGGACATGCGTTTGAGCAGGCCATCACGATCTATCAGTTGGTGCTTGAGGGCGGCTGCTATGTGCAGGATCACCAAAGCCGCTAGCGCGTAGGCGCTGAATTTGTGCCAGGGTTTGATCAGGGCGGCCAGGGCCTTGTCCGGGCTCAGCAGGTCGGGCAGCGGGAACTGGCCGAACAGCACCACCGGGAAACCGGATGCCGAGGTATAGGCCCAGCCAATCAGGGGCACGATAAAAAACAGGGCGTACAGGGCGATGTGCGTGAGGTGGTGCGCCTTAAGCTGCCAGCCCGGCATGGCTTGCACCATTTTCCCGGGCAAGGCAGGTGCCGGGTGGCTCAGGCGCCACAGCAGGCGCAGCACCGAGAGGAACAAGATGCTTATGCCGGCCCATTTGTGCCAGTTAAAGAGTTTGAGGCGCGCTGGTGAAAAGGGCAGGTCGGCCATGTACAGGCCAAAGCAGAAAATAGCGATTAATGCGAATCCCAGAACCCAGTGCAGAATGATTGACGCCGGATGGTAGCGATTGTTTGCGTTAAGTTCTGATTGCATGGCTGCAGTGTAGGCGGATAACTGTTGCTAATATTTGCGCTGGCTTGTTGATTAAGTAGTAAATTTTTGAATGATGGCTGTCTGCACCCGAATGCTCTTGGCCGGCCTCACATACGGCCCCCACCTACAATCGACGCGAACTACTGCACACCATGAAAATTCTCATTTCCAACGACGATGGTTTTCAGGCCGCTGGCATCGTGGCACTGTATGAAGCCTTGAAAGACGTGGCCGAAGTAGAGGTCATTGCGCCCGAGGTCAACAACAGCGCCAAGTCGAATGCGCTGACCTTGCATTCACCCTTGTATGTGCATCGCGCCGCCAATGGTTTTCGCTATGTGAATGGCACACCGGCCGACTGCGTGCATGTGGCCTTGAGCGGTTTGCTGGACTACCGGCCTGACCTGGTGGTCTCCGGCATCAACAACGGCGCCAACATGGGCGACGACACGATTTACTCCGGCACCGTGGGCGCGGCGATGGAAGGCTATTTGTTTGGTATTCCGGCGATTGCGTTTTCGCAGGTGCAGCGCGACTGGTTGCATCTGGACAGCGCGGCCCGCAAGGCGCGCGAACTGGTCCTTTCCATGCAGCAACACCAATTGATCACCAGCAAGCCCTGGCTCCTGAATGTGAATATTCCTTCTTTGCCGTATGCGCAGATGGGCGGCACCAAGCTGTGCCGGCTGGGGCGTCGCCACGCGGCCGAGCCAGTAATCAAGCAGGTCAACCCCCGTGGTGAGACCATGTACTGGATTGGCGCGGCGGGTGGCGCCAAGGACGATGCGGACGGCACCGACTTCCACGCTACAGCCACCGGGCATATTGCCATCACGCCTTTGCAGGTGGATTTGACCGACCACGCGAATCTGGGTTACTGGGCGCAAACTGCCGCGCGCATGGGCGCTGAGCCCGGGCCGCGATGAAACAACGCCCCTCCTTTCCCGCGCGCCTGGATTCCGGCGCAGCGGTGGCTCCCAGCGGTTTGGCCAAAACCGGTGTGTCCAGTGCGGCGATGATGGGTACAAAGGCTGGCAGTGGGGTGGCCAGCCTGTTTGCCGGGGCACGGCCCCAGGGTCTGGGCATGGACTCCCTCGCGCACCGCCAGCGCATGGTGCAGCTGCTCCAAAAGCAGGGTGTACGCGATGCGGCGGTGCTGCACGCCATGGGCACGGTGGAGCGGCATCGCTTTGTGGACACGGCGCTGGTGAACCAGGCCTATGAGGACACCAGCTTGCCGATTGGGCTGGGGCAAACCATTTCCAAGCCCGGCGTGGTGTCGCGCATGGTGGAGCTGCTGCTTCAGGGGGCCACGGGCAAGCTCGGCCGGGTGCTGGAAATTGGCACCGGCTGCGGCTACCAGGCGGCGGTGCTGAGTATGGTGGCGCAGGAGGTGTACAGCATAGAGCGTTTGCGGGGCTTGCATGACAAGGCGCGGGAGAATTTGCGCCCGATGCGACTGCCCAATGTGCATTTGCTGTTCGGGGATGGTATGGTGGGTTATGCCAAGGGCGCACCGTACACGGCCATCATCGCTGCGGCGGGAGGCGAGGCGGTGCCCGCAGCCTGGGTAGAGCAGTTGGCGATGGGGGGCCGTTTGGTTGCACCGGTGCTGCGCAGCGGCGTACACGGCGCGCCCGGCCAGGCCTTGCTGGTACTGGACAAGACGCCCGAGGGCGTGCGCCAGACCTTGCTGGAGGCGGTCCATTTTGTCCCCCTAAAATCAGGCGTCGCCTAGAAGGAAAGATTTTTTATGTCCGGTATGTTGTCTCGCGGTTTGGGTTGGGTGGCAAGTCTTGCCGCAATGGCCTTGGTTGGCTGTGGCTCGGCGCCCCTGAACCATGCGCCGGTGGAAGACCGTGGCGCCGTCGGCTCCACCGTGCCCTTGGTGGCGGTCGCCGTCAAACCCCCGCCTGGTATTGAGAATGCCGGCAAACCCGGCTACTACACCGTCAAGCCTGGGGACACCCTTATCCGCATTGGTCTGGAGAGCGGCCAGAGCCACAAGGACATCACCCGCTGGAACGGACTGGACAATCCGAACAAGATCGAAGTCGGGCAGGTGCTGCGGGTTACACCCCCGGCGGGTGACGCCGTGGTGGTGTCCAAGCCGGTTACCAGTGGCACGGTGACCACCACGCCTATAGCCAGTGCGACTACCAGTGCGGCCTCCAGTGCCGCCGCCAGTGCAACGCTGCCAGCCAAAGCGGCCTCGGCCAGCGTATCGACACCCAGTACGCCGGTAGCTGCAGCCAGCAAGCCTGCGCCGGTGCCGGCGGTGGTGGCCAGTGCGGAAGATGATCTGGGTTGGATCTGGCCCGGCAAAGGAGGCGTGATTGCCGATTTTGACGAGGTGAAGAACAAGGGCGTTGATATTGCCGGCAGTGCTGGCGACGCGGTGCTGGCCGCCGCCGATGGCAAAGTGGTGTATGCCGGTGCCGGACTGCGCGGCTATGGCAACCTGATCATCCTCAAGCACAACAACACCTATTTGACGGCCTACGCCCACAACCAAAGCTTGTTGGTCAAGGAAGACCAGGTGGTCAGGAAAGGGCAAAAAATAGCCGAGATGGGCAGCAGCGACACCGACCGCGTCAAGCTGCACTTTGAAGTACGCCGGCAGGGCAAGCCGGTGGACCCGCTGAAATACCTGCCGGTCAAATAAGCGCATGCGCCATGAAAAAGGACATTCAGGCGTCTCTGCATCACTTGAATGAGCCTGGGGCACAGGCGACTGTGGCTGTGCCAGATGCCGCCTTGGCCAAAGACCTGCTGGAATTGCATGCGGGCGATGAATCGGCCGATGCGCTGTCGGTCTATCTGCGCGGCGTGCGCCGCACCAAGTTGTTCAGTGCCGAAGAAGAGCATGCCTGCGCCACGCTGGCGCGCGCCGGCGACTTTGCGGCCCGCCAAAGCATGATTGAACACAACCTGCGCCTGGTGGTCAGCATTGCCAAGGCCTATGGTGGGCGCGGCGTGCCACTGCCCGATCTGATTGAAGAGGGCAATCTGGGCCTGATGCATGCCATTGACAAGTTCGAGCCCGAGCGCGGCTTTCGCTTCTCCACCTACGCCACCTGGTGGATTCGCCAGTCGGTAGACCGGGCCCTGATGTACCAGGGCCGTGCCGTGCGCCTGCCCGTCAATGTGGTACGGGAGGTGCAACATGTGTTGCGCGCCAAGCGCCTGCTGGAAAACGACGCGGTGCTGGTGGCCAAGCGACCCGAGGGCATACGCGCCGAAGACATCGCCGCGCTGCTGGGCATTGAATCCAGTGCCGTTGACGCCTTGCTGGTCATGGCCGAAGTACCACGTTCGCTGGACGCCAGCCAGGATTCGCAGGGCGAAGAGCAAAGCCTGGGCGACTTGCTGGTGGATGACCTGACTCTGGGCCCTGAGCACCTGACCCAGGCCAATGAGGTCGATCGTTTGCTGGGCGCATGGGTCGGAACCCTGACTGCGCGTGAGCGTGAAATCATCGAGTCCCGCTTCGGCCTGCACGATACCGAGGCGCAGACCCTGGACGTGATCAGCACGCGCCTGGGTATGACCAAGGAGCGGGTACGCCAGATCCAGAACGAGGCACTGTTAAAGCTCAAGCGGCATCTGGCACGCCAGGGCATAGACCGCGATGCCTTGATGTAGTCTGCGCCGTGCGTAGGGCCCGCTCCATCCCTGAGACAATCGGTGCATGGAAGAACCCACACCAATCCCCCCCATTGAAAATCCGCTCCCCGAGGGCTGGTTGCTCGTCAAGTCCCTGGACCTTGAAGCCCAGGGCGTTGCCCACAAGCCCGACGGCAAGGTCGTCTTTATCGAAGGTGCCTTGCCCTTTGAAGTGGTCAGTGCCCGCATCCACCGCACCAAAAGCAGCTTCGAGAAAGGCTCGCTGAGCGAAATCCACCGCGAATCGTCACAGCGCGTGCGTCCGGCCTGCCCCCACTTTGGTTTGCATGAAGGCGCTTGTGGCGGCTGCAAGATGCAGCACCTGCATGTGGGCGCCCAGGTGGCGGTCAAGCAAAGGGTGCTGGAGGACAACCTCTGGCACATCGGCAAGGTCCGAGCGGACAATATGCTGCGCCCGATTGAAGGCCCGGCCTGGGCCTACCGCTACCGGGCGCGGCTGTCGGTGCGCTTTGTGCGCAAGAAGGGCGCGGTGCTGATCGGCTTTCACGAACGCAAGAGCCACTTTGTCGCCGACATGAAAGAGTGCCATGTGCTGCCGCGGGTGGTCAGCGACATGCTGCTGCCCCTGCGTGCGCTGATTGAATCCATGGACGCGGTGCAGACCCTGCCGCAAATTGAGCTGGCCATGGGGGACCTGCCTGCGGCCAACGGCCCCGCGCAAGTGATTGCCATGGTGCTGCGCCACATGGAGCCGCTGAGTGACGCGGACCTGGCGCGGCTGCGTGCCTTTGCCGCCGCGCACATTGGCTTGCAATGGTGGTTGCAGTCCAAGGGGCCGGAGACCATCGTGCGTCTGGACGAACTGCCCGGCCACGAGACCGCAGCGCTAGCCTACCGCTTGCCCGAGTTTGGCATCACCATGCCCTTTAAGCCCACGGACTTCACCCAGGTCAATCCATTTATCAACCGCGTGCTGGTGGCCCGTGCGCTGAGCCTGCTGGCGGTTGCAAAAGAGGAGCGGGTGATCGACTGGTTTTGCGGCCTGGGCAACTTCACCCTAGCACTGGCGCGCCAGGCGCGCGAGGTCCTTGGTGTGGAGGGCGCCGAATCGCTGGTGGCACGTTCACGTGACAATTACTGCCTCAATGCCACCGCCGCCCCGGAGCAGCCACCCTTGGCGCCTACCCGCTTTGTGGCCCGCAATCTGTTTGAAATGACGCCTGCCATGCTGCGCGGCGACGGCGCTGCCGACAAGTGGCTGGTGGACCCGCCGCGCGAGGGCGCTTTTGCCTTGGTGCAGGCACTGGCGGCGTTGAACCAGTCGCTGGCCGTTGGTGCCTCTACAGTTACCGGCAGCGCAGATGCAGCAGCCGGCACGCAGGCTGCTGTCGACTTACCAGTTTGGTCGCCGCCCAGGCGTATTGTGTATGTCAGCTGCAACCCGGCCACCCTGGCGCGTGATGCCGGCGTGCTGGTGAGCGAGGCGGGTTACCGCTGTTCCTTGGCCGGGGTGGTGAATATGTTTCCCCACACGGCCCACGTGGAGAGCATGGCAGTGTTTGATTACATCGGCGTGTAAGCCAGGCGGGTCAGTGGGCCGCTGCCTCGGCTTTGCTGGCTGTCGGTTTGGCTTTGGCATTGTTTTCGGCGGTCTTTTCGACCGCCTTTTTCACGGCTTTGACGGCTTCCTTGCCGGTCTTATCCGCTTTACCTGAATCAGCGACCACTTCCTCGCCAGCGGCCACCGAGGTGGTGGCTTCGGCCTTAGTCGCCTTGGACTCCACGCCGTCAATCTTGTTGTCGCGCATGTACTGGTCCATTTCCTTCCAGCCATTGAAGACTGCCGCTTTGGAGGCCTTTTCGTTCATGGTGTAGCAGTCTTCGATGCTGCGCAGCCCATAGCGGCAGGCGCTGCCTATGGCTTTGGAGTCGGCCTCGCGCTGGGCTACCTTGGGGTCGGCCAACAGAGTTTCCAGGTCGCAGCCGGCCAGCAGCAGGGTGAAGGCAAAAAGGAAAGCGCGTGCAATCATGGAAAAACCCGGTTAGACATAAGCCTGTATCGACACAATGCAGGCATTGTTGAGCGCCACGCGCCCCAGCATAGCAACAAAAAGGGCCCTGAAAGGGCCCTTTGGGGACAAAGGCACAAGGCCTTTATTCGCGTTCACCACCAAAAATGCCCAACAAGGCCAGCAGGCTTTGGAACACATTGATGATATCCAGGTACAGCGCCAGGGTGGCAGAGATGTAGTTGGTTTCACCACCATCGATGATGCGCTTTACGTCATAAAGCATGTAGGCACTGAAAATGCCGATGGAGGCCACCGACATCGCCAGCATGGCAGCGCTGGAGCCCACAAACATATTGATGACGCTGGCCACCAGCAATACCACCACGCCCACTGCCAGCCATTTGCCCATGCCGGAGAGGTCGCGCTTGATCACGCTGGCCAGGCTGGCCATCACCAGAAACACACCGGCCGTACCGCCAAAGGCCGTCATGATCAACTCGGGGCCGTTCTTGAAGCCCAGCGTCATTTCAATCATGCGCGACAGCATCAGACCCATGAAGAAGGTAAAGCCCAACAGCACCGGCACGCCGGCGGCTGAGTTCTTGGTCTTTTCGATGGCGTAGATGAAACCAAAGGCGCCGGCCAGGAACAAAACCATGCCCAGGCCACCCGTGAACAGCTGCCCAATGCCTGCGGCCACACCCACCCAGGCGCCCAGCACCGTGGGCACCAGGCTCAGGGACAAAAGCCAGTAGGTATTGCGCATTACCTTGTTGCGCTCTTCGGCCGAGATGCCGTAGCCAAAACTGCTACCTAGCGTGGTAAAGCGATCAGTCATAGTCAATCTCCTGTAAAACCTGACGAGCAGGTGCGGCAATTTTAGGCTTTATCAAGAGTGGCACCTGTAAATAAGCAGGTATTGCACCGATTTTTTGTGGGGCTGCTGTGCGTGGCGCCGCCCTAATGCACAGGTGGCCTGCAGTTATGCTCCATGTTTTTGCATCCAACCCAATCTGCCATGAAAAACAAATTCGTACTTGAAGCCGCTGACGTCAAATCCATTGCTGCTGCCGCAGAAGCCGAGGCGCTGAAAAACAACTGGGCCGTGAGCATTTGCATTGTGGACGATGGCGGCCATCAGCTGTGGTTCCAGCGCCTGGACGGTGCCGCACCGATCTCGGCCCATATAGCGCCCGGCAAGGCCCACACCGCCGCCATGGGACGGCGCGAAAGCAAGGCCTATGAAGACATGATCAATGGCGGTCGGGTGTCCTTTTTGAGCGCGCCTGGACTGGACGCCATGCTCGAAGGCGGTGTGCCCATCATGAAAGACGGCCAATGCCTGGGCGCCGTGGGTGTGAGCGGTGTCAAGTCCACCGAAGATGCCCAGATTGCCAAGGCGGGCATTGCCGCCATCGGGCTGTAATAAAACTAGTAGGCCAAGCGGTCCGGATGAATCTCTTGCAGGATGGTGGTGGAGATTTCCTCGATCGACTTGGTGGTGGTCGAGAGTGAGCGTATGCCGGCACGGCGCATCATGGCCTCGGCCTCGCTGACCTCCATGCGGCAGTTCTCTAGCGAGGCATAGCGCGAGTTCGGTCTGCGCTCCTGGCGGATTTCGCTCAAGCGCTCGGGCTGGATCGTAAGTCCAAACAGCTTGGCCTTGTGCGGCACCAGGGCCGGTGGCAGCTGGCGGCGGTCAAAGTCTTCCGGGATCAGCGGGTAGTTGGACGCCTTCAGGCCGTATTGCATGGCCAGATAGAGCGAGGTCGGGGTCTTGCCGCTGCGGCTCACGCCCACCAGAATCACATCCGAATGTTCCAGGTCGCGGTTCATCTGACCGTCATCATGGGCCAGGGAAAAGTTAATGGCCTCGATGCGACTGTTGTATTCCGCACTCTTGCTGGCATCGCTGAAACGCCCAACCCGGTGGTTCGATTTGATACCCAGCTCGTTTTCCAGCGGGTGCACAAAGGTGCCGAACATGTCCAGCAGCATGCCGCTGCATTGCTCGGTGATCACCTTCAGAATCTCCATATTCACCAGCGTGGTGAAGACGATGGGGCGCTGGCCCTCGACCTCGCCGGCGTGGTTGATTTGCCGTATGGCCTGGTGGGCCTTGTCCACGGTATCCACAAACGGTAGACGGATGCGGTGGGCCTTGATCTCAAACTGGGCCAGGATGGCATTGCCAAAAGTTTCGGCAGTAATGCCGGTGCCGTCGGAGATGAAAAATACGGTGCGTTGGGGCATGGTGTGCGATGTAAGAGTGGCTGCAAGGACTGCGCCCTACAATGCACGCAATTTAGCGCATTTTGCACAGCCTTCGCCGCCGCAGAACTCCAACAACAGGGCGCAGGTGCAAAAGTTGACGCATACCGGTTTTAACTTTGGAGCCTAGCTATGTCGAACCTGTACCGTCCAACCGATTTGGTTGTACCTTTTGAGAACCTGCGCATGACCGATGTCGAATCGGTAGGCGGCAAGAACGCCAGCCTGGGGGAGATGATCTCCCAGCTGCCCACGGGCGTGAAAGTGCCTACCGGTTTTGCTACCACGGCGCACGCCTTCCGTGAATTCCTGAAACACGACAACCTGGCGGAGCGCATCAGCAAACGGCTGGCCACGCTGGACACCGAGGACGTGCGCGCTCTGGCCGTGGCCGGCGCCGAAATCCGCGCCATGCTGGAGGCGCAGCCCTTCCCGCCGGCGCTGGAGCAAGGTATTCGTGACTCCTTCAAGGTGCTGTGTGGCGGCAACGACCAGGCCTCGTTTGCAGTGCGGTCCTCGGCCACTGCCGAAGATCTGCCCGACGCATCGTTCGCCGGCCAGCAGGAAACCTTTTTGAACGTGGTCGGCATTGAGGACGTGCTGCACAAGATCCGCGAAGTGTTTGCCTCGCTCTACAACGACCGCGCCATCAGCTACCGCGTGCACAAGGGTTTTGCCCACGACGTGGTGGCCCTGAGCGCCGGCATCCAGCGCATGGTGCGCTCGGACCTGGGCGCAGCCGGCGTGATGTTCACCATCGACACCGAGTCTGGCTTTTCCGATGTGGTCTTCATAACCTCCAGCTACGGCCTGGGTGAAACCGTGGTGCAGGGCGCCGTCAACCCGGACGAGTTCTATGTGCACAAGCCCATGCTCAAAGCGGGAAAACGCGCCCTGATCCGCCGCAGCCTGGGCTCCAAGCTGCTGCAAATGGAATTCACCACGGACGAGGAAAAAGCCGCTGGCGGCAAGCTGGTCAAGACCACCGACGTGCCCACGGAAATGCGCAACCGCTATTCGCTGACCGACGCCGACGTGGAGCAACTCGCTCGCTACGCACTGGTGATCGAGGAACACTATGGCCGCCCCATGGACATCGAGTGGGGCAAGGACGGCACGGACGGCCAGCTCTACATCCTGCAGGCCCGCCCCGAGACCGTGAAGAGCCAGGCCGCCGACAAGGTGGAATACCGTTACAAGCTCAAGGGCAAGGGCCCTGTGCTGGTCGATGGCCGTGCCATTGGCCAAAAAATTGGAACAGGCCCGGTACGCATCGTGCATAACATTGCCGATATGGACCAGGTGCAGGCCGGCGACATTCTGGTCACCGACATGACCGACCCGAACTGGGAGCCGGTGATGAAGCGCGCCTCCGCCATCGTCACCAACCGGGGCGGCCGCACCTGCCACGCCGCCATCATTGCGCGCGAGCTGGGCATCCCAGCCGTGGTCGGCTGTGGCGACGCAACCGACAAGCTCAAGGACGGCATGCTGGTCACGGTTAGCTGCGCCGAGGGCGATACCGGCTTTGTTTATGACGGCCTGCTGGAGACTGAAGTGTCCGAAGTGCAGCGCGGCGTCATGCCCGAAATCCCGGTGAAGATCATGATGAACGTGGGCAACCCCCAACTGGCCTTTGACTTCTGCCAGCTGCCCAATCAGGGAGTGGGCCTGGCCCGCCTGGAGTTCATCATCAACAACAACATCGGCGTGCACCCCAAGGCGATTCTGGACTACCCGAATGTGGATGCCGACCTGAAAAAGGCGGTCGAGTCCGTGGCCCGTGGCCACGCCTCGCCGCGCGCTTTCTATGTGGACCGCGTCGCTGAAGGTGTGGCCACCATTGGCGCGGCCTTCTGGCCCAAGCCGGTGATCGTGCGTCTGTCCGACTTCAAGAGCAATGAATACCGCAAGCTGATTGGTGGCAGCCGCTACGAACCCGAAGAAGAGAACCCCATGCTGGGCTTTCGCGGTGCGGCGCGTTATGTGTCGGCGGAGTTTGGCGAGGCCTTTGCCATGGAGTGCGAGGCTATCAAGCGCGTGCGCAACGACATGGGTCTGACCAATGTGCAGGTGATGGTGCCCTTTGTGCGCACTCTGGAGCAGGCCCGCAAAGTCACCGAGCTGATGGCCAAGCACGGCCTGCGCCGTGGCGAGAACGAGCTCAAGCTGGTGATGATGTGCGAGATCCCCAGCAACGCCATTCTGGCCGACCAGTTCCTCGAATACTTCGACGGCTTCTCCATCGGCTCCAACGACCTGACCCAGCTGACACTGGGTCTGGACCGCGACTCTGGCCTGGAAGTGCTGGCGGCTGACTTCGATGAGCGTGACCCTGCAGTCAAGGCGCTGATCAGCATGGCCATCAGTGCCTGCAAGCGCCAGGGCAAGTATGTGGGCATTTGCGGTCAGGGCCCCAGCGACCACCCGGACTTTGCGCATTGGCTCAAGGACCAGGGAATTTCTTCCATCTCGCTGAACCCGGACTCGGTCATCGCCACCTGGCAGCAACTCGCCGTCTGATGAACATGGTGGCAGCGCGTCGGCAATGGCCCTTGCATACAGGTCTATTGCTGACATGGTTTGTCGCCTCTTTCGGGTTGGTTTTTTTTGTCCGTGATCTGCAGGACCTGCTGCCAGGCTGGCCGATTGCCTTCTGGTATGCCGCACAAGGCTCCTTGCTGGTGTTCATTGCCATCGTGGTGTACTTTGCGCGTGTTGCCAATGTCCGGGACGGCCCGGAAGCTGACTTTGATCTGGCAGCCTTTGCGCGGCAGACCCAGCGCTACCACTGGCGCTTTGGTCTGCTGATTGTGGGCATCGTGGGTCTGCTGTTGGCGCTGGCGGCGGCTGAGTACGCGGGCTTGCGCAAGGCCTGGGTAGCAGGGATTTTTTTATCGGCCTCGCTGCTGGTGTATTCGGTGATCGGTGTCTATGGGCGCACCTCGGAAGCGTCCGAATACTACGTGGCCGGGCGGCGTATCCCGGGCCTGTACAACGGCATGGCGACGGCGGCCGACTGGATGAGTGCGGCGTCCTTCATCAGTCTGGCCGGAGGCCTGTATTTGCAGGGTTTTTCGGGCTCGGGCGGGCAGCCTGGTGGTCTGGCCTACATCATGGGCTGGACTGGGGGCTTTTGCCTGGTTGCGCTATTGGTGGCGCCCTATCTGCGGCGTTTGAATCTGTACACGGTGCCGGACTATTTTGCGCTGCGCTATGGCGGGCGTTGGCCGCGCATGATTGCCGCATTTGCTACGGTGGTGGTGTCCTTTACCTACGTGGTGGCCCAAATTTATGGCGTAGGCCTGATCACCTCGCGCCTGACCGGCGTGCATTTTGAAATTGGTATTCTGCTGGGGCTGGGCGGGGTACTTGTGTGTTCATTTTTGGGCGGCATGCGGGCGGTTACCTGGACCCAGGCGGTGCAGTACTGGGTCATGATTCTGGCCTTTTTGATTCCGGTGTCCTGGTTGGCCTACAAGCAAGTGGGCAATCCGCTGGCGCCGTTTAGCTACGCACAGCAATTGCAAAAAATTAGCGCCCTGGAGCAGGGGCTGATGGATTCGCCGGCTGAGAAACAGGTGGTTGCCGAGTATGCCCGCCGTGCCCAAGTCCTTCAATCCAAGCTGCAGGACGTGGAACATTCGCTGCAACTGGAACGCCAGGAACTCAGAGGCAAGCTCAATGCCATGGGCGCCAAGGCCGATGACGAAGTGGCCAACCAATTGCGCCGTGAACTGGCAGCCTTGCCACGCGACGTGACCATTGCGCGGGAGCGCTGGTCCCAGATGGCGTTGGACTACCGGGAGCGCGCCAAGCCCCTGGGGGGATTGGCCCCGCATGCACTGCCTTTCGAAGGCAAACCCGATGGCAGCCCGCAAGAGCAGCAGCTCTTCCATACCTCGCGCCTGAATTTCCTGGCCCTGATGTTCTGCCTGATGGTGGGCACGGCCGGCCTGCCGCACTTGCTGACGCGTTACTACACCACGCCCACTGTGGCAGAGACGCGCCGCTCGGTAGCCTGGTCGCTGGTGTTCATCTCGCTCCTGTATGTCTCGGCGCCTGCTCTGGCCGTGCTGGTGAAATACGAGGTCATGGCGCATTTGGTGGGCCAGCCCTTTGACGCGCTGCCGGCCTGGATGGCCCAGTGGTCACGCGACCCCGCTTTGCTGAGCTATTCGGATGTGAACGGAGACGGCATTTTGCAATTTGCCGAAATCAAGATTGGCCCGGATCTGGTGATGCTGGCGTCGCCGGAAATCAGCGGTCTGCCCTATGTGGTTTCGGTGCTGGTGGCCGCGGGCGGTCTGGCGGCGGCCCTGTCCACCGCCGACGGCTTGCTGCTGACAATTGGCAATGCCTTGGCGCACGATGTGTACTTTGAGGGCGACAGCAGCAAGGCGCAGTCCATGCGGCGGGTCATGTGGTCCAAATTCGCGCTGCTGGTGGTGGCCCTGGTGGCGGCCTATGTGGCGGCACAGCGCCCGGCTGGCATTTTGTACCTGGTGGCGGCCTCGTTTTCACTGGCCGGTGCGGCTTTTGTGCCGGCCATGGTGCTGGGAATTTTCTGGCGCCGCGCCACCCGTCTGGGCGCAGTGGGCGGCATGCTGACCGGCTTGTTGGTCACGGCCTATTACATGGTGATCAACCAGGCCGGGGTGCGCCAGTCCCTGGGGCTGGTGGGAGATGGACTATGGTTGGGGATTCAGCCGGTATCGGCCGGTCTTTTTGGCGTAGCCGCCGGCTTGCTCGCCACGGTGGTGCTCAGCCTGGTATCCACTCCGGAGCCTTTGCATAGGCTATAATCATGGACTTCGCCTTGCTGCACCCTGTTTAGACGCCGGGGGCAGCTTTTTCCCAACCCGGAGTTGAATCAAACAAATTCCGGGGACATCCTCAAGGAGTATCAATGCGTCATTATGAAATCATCCTCATGATCCACCCGGATCAGAGCGAACAAGTTCCCGCTATGCTGGAGCGTTACAAGGGCATGATCACCGCTGGCGGTGGCAAGGTGCACCGTGTTGAAGACTGGGGCCGTCGTCAGATGGTGTACATGATCAACAAGCTGGCCAAGTCGCACTACCTGTGCATCAACATCGAAGCCGACCAGGCTGTGATGGCTGAACTGGAACACGCGTTCAAGTTCAACGATGCCGTGCTGCGTCACCTGACGGTTCTGAAGAAGAAGGCTGACACCGGTCCTTCCTCCATGATGAAGACCGTTGAGCGTGAAGACGCTCGCAAGGCGCAACAGGCCGAATACCAACAACAAGCCTGATTCTTGAAGAACTGACGCTTATTCCTACAAGGAGTGCAAGCCAATTCACTGGAACTGAATGCCTGTATCGCAGAGGTTGAACCCATGCGCTACACCCCGGCAGGAACGCCGGCCCTGAACTGCCGACTCGAACACGAGTCGCAAGTGCAGGAAGCCGGTGGAATCAGAACCGTGAAGATGACTATCAAGGCCGTGGCCTTTGGAGCCGACGCAGAACGACTCGCCAAGCAGGCGATCGGAAGTGTCTGGGATTTCAAAGGATTTCTGGCCAATGCACGCCAAGGAAAGTCCGTCGTTTTTCATATCCAGGATTTTTCGCAAGCTTAATTTTTAGGAGTCCATCATGCCCGGACCAAAACGTTTCAACAAAGACAAGCGCCCCAAGCGCAATACCCAATCCCTGCTGTTCAAGCGCAAGCGCTTTTGCCGCTTCACCGTGACCGGCGTCGAAGAAATTGATTACAAAGACATCGACACCCTGCGTGACTTCATTGCTGAAAACGGCAAGATCATTCCCGCACGCCTGACCGGCACCCGCGCAATTTTCCAGCGCCAATTGAACACCGCTATCAAGCGCGCACGCTTTCTCGCGTTGCTGCCTTACAGCGACCAGCACAAGATCTAAGGAGCAAGGCACATGCAAATTATTCTGCTCGACAAGGTCGTGAACCTCGGCAACCTGGGCGAAGTCGTCAAGGTCAAAGATGGCTACGCACGCAACTTCCTGATCCCTTCCGGCCGTGCCCGCCGCGCTACCGCTTCTGCCAAGGCAGAATTCGAAGCCCGCCGTGCCGAACTGGAAAAGGCCGCCGCTGCCAAGCTGGCTGAATCCGAAGCCCTGGGCGCCAAGCTCGGTGGCACGACCATCAAGCTGACCCAAAAGGCTGGCGTGGATGGCCGCTTGTTCGGTTCTGTCACCAACTCCGACATTGCTGAAGAGTTGGCCAAGAACGGCTACAAGGTTGCCAAGTCCCACGTGCGCATGCCCCATGGCCCCATCAAAGTCATCGGCGACAGCACCGTGAGCGTGGCCCTGCACACTGACGTGGTGGTGGAGATCACCGTGTCCGTGTACGGAGAAACCGCCTAAGGTTTGTCTGCATCCTACTGGCCTGCTTGCAGGCCGGTTTGAAAAAGCCGCCGGGTTTGCACCCTGCGGCTTTTGTATTTGGGGCCGCACTTATCCACCAGTTTGCACAGCTTGCGCACAGGTTTTCTGCAAACTTATGCGCAGCTTGTACCCAGCATTTCCCCAGCTTCAGCCCTCGACGCCGGCTTTATCGCGACGTAGCATCCAGGG
>JAYVNF010000191.1:0-5480 GCA_043758575.1 Rhodoferax sp. | reverse complement strand
GGATGACCAGCTGGCCTCCAGAATCATGTCTACAAAGGGGTCGTTGATAGCACGGTCACTGCTGAGGCGGATGTACGAGCGGCCATCGGCACGGCGCGCCAGACTGGCCTGCAAGCCGGTCATGGCCGGGTTGTAGTCCAGACCTGCTGCGGTAAACGCTGCGGGGGAGGCCACGCTGGCCTTGAGCGAGGCGGCTTCCTCGGCGGTGATGTTGGGGACCTCGATCTCGGCCCGAAGGGGCTCGCCCAACGCTGACTGGACCGTGATGCGACCCAGCGAAAGCGCATAGACCTCGCTTGCGGACAAGCCGAGTAGCGCTATGGCCGCAGCTGCAATTGCAGTCCTCTGCCAACGATGTGACTTTGCTATCAATTTCTTAGCCTCCGGTGTTCAGGCGAGCCGCAATAATTGGCCGACTGCGCGGCTCTGAATCCTGAATCTAAAAACGTAAAAAGTACCATAACATCAATGTCTTAGGCTGACAAGCTAAGGAAGCGCTTAACTTTGTAAGCTTGGGTTTGAATGCTACCCGCTTGGCCTGCGCGTTGCCTTAAGGCAACGGCCGGAAGCCCGAAGACCACCGGCCGCAGTTGGGCTCTGTGTTCAAGCCTGCAGCAGGATGCGCAGCATGCGACGCAGCGGCTCGGCCGCGCCCCACAGCAACTGGTCGCCGATGGTGAAGGCGCCCAGATATTCGGGCCCCATGGCCATCTTGCGGATGCGGCCCACGGGAATGGTCATGGTGCCGGTCACGGCCACCGGAGTCAGGTCCTTGATGGTGGCTTCACGGGTGTTGGGTACCACTTTGACCCACTGGTTGTCGGCGGCAATCATGGCCTCGATGTCGGCCACCGGCACGTCTTTCTTCAGCTTGAAGGTCAAGGCCTGGCTGTGGCAGCGCATGGCGCCCACGCGCACGCAGAAGCCGTCCACCGGGGTTTCGATGGAACCGAAGTCCGGGCCCTGGCCCAGGATTTTGTTGGTCTCGGCCATGCCCTTCCACTCTTCCTTGGACATGCCATTACCCAAGTCCTTGTCGATCCAGGGGATCAACGAACCGCCCAGGGGCACGCCAAAGTTGGCGGTCTCGGCAGCGGTCAGGGCGCGTTGCTTGGCAATGACCTTGCGATCGATTTCCAGGATGGCGCTCTTGGGGTCGTCCAGCATGGCTTTGACTTCGGCGTTCAGCGTGCCGTACTGCGTCAGCAGCTCGCGCATGTGCTGGGCACCGCCGCCGCTGGCAGCCTGGTAGGTCTGGGTGCTCATCCACCCGACCAGACCCGCCTTGTAGAGGGCACCCACGCCCATCAGCATGCAGCTCACGGTGCAGTTGCCACCCACCCAGTTCTTGCCGCCGTCGGCCAGGGACTTTTGGATGACTGGCAGGTTGACCGGGTCCAGGATGATGACCGCGTCTTTTTCCATGCGCAGGGTGGAGGCGGCGTCAATCCAGTGGCCGTTCCAGCCGGCAGAGCGCAACTTGGGGAAAATCTCGGAGGTGTAGTCACCGCCCTGGGCGCTGATGATGATGTCGCAGCGCTTGAGCGCATCGATATTGAAGGCGTCCTGCAGCGTGGTCTCGTTCTTGGCCAGGGCCGGAGCCTTGCCACCGGCGTTGGAGGTAGAGAAGAACATGGGTTCGATCAGGTCGAAGTCCCCTTCTGCCTGCATGCGGTCCATCAGGACCGAACCCACCATGCCACGCCAGCCCACCAGGCCGACCAGATTTCCGATTTTCATGACTAAAGCCCTTTTACAGATTTGCGAAACAAAGATTTCATCTGCCCGGCTCGTCTGGCCGGTAGGGGCGCGACGAACCGGGCTGTGTCAGCCGGTAATGGTTTTGGTCACAATGGACCGTGCCGCAGCAACGCGCACACAAGCCTTGGCGCAAACGGAAGAAATCCGCAGGGAGCTTTGGCTTTGGATGGGTTGCATGGCAAGTATTGTAAGGGCAAGGCTTACAGGGCCTTGACCACGGCGTTGCCCATTTCCAGTGTGGAAACTCTTTGCGTGCCTTCGCTGTAAATGTCGGCGGTGCGCAGGCCTTGTTCCAGCACCTTTTGCACAGCGGCTTCAATGCGCTGGGCAGCGGCTTCCCGGTTCAGGCTGAAGCGCAGCATCATGGCCGCACTCAAAATGGTGGCCAGGGGGTTGGCAATGCCCTTGCCGGCAATGTCCGGGGCGCTGCCATGGCTGGGCTCGTACAGGCCCTGGCCCTGGGAATTCAAACTGGCCGAGGGCAGCATGCCAATCGAGCCGGTGAGCATGGAGGCCTCATCGCTGAGGATGTCGCCGAACATATTGCCGGTGACCAGCACATCAAACTTCTTGGGCGCCTTGACCAGCTGCATGGCGGCGTTGTCCACCAGCATGTGGTCGAGTTCCACGTCGGGGTACTGCTTGCCGATCTCGACCATCACATCTTTCCATAGCTGCGAGGTTTCCAACACATTGTTCTTGTCCACGCTGGTGACGCGCTTGCTGCGCTTCTGTGCTGCCTGGAAGGCGACATGGGCAATGCGCTCGATCTCGGGGCGGCTGTATCGCATGGTGTCAAAGGCTTCTTCGGCGCCGGGGAAGTGGCCATCGGTGGCGATGCGGCGACCGCGCGGCTGGCCAAAGTAAATATCGCCGGTGAGCTCACGGATGATGAGGATGTCCAGGCCGGCAATCAGCTCAGGCTTAAGGCTGGAGGCGTTGACCAACTGCTCGTAGCAGATGGCGGGGCGGAAGTTGGCAAACAGGCCCATGTTCTTGCGCAGGCCCAGGATGGCTTGCTCGGGGCGCAGGGGGCGGTCCAGCTTGTCGTACTTCCAGTCACCGACTGCGCCAAACAGCACGGCATCAGAAGCCATGGCCAGCTTCAGTGTGGATTCGGGCAGGGGGTGGCCGTGGGCCTCAAAAGCGGCGCCTCCGACCAGCGCGGTTTCCATTTCCAGTGGCAGGTCCAGCACCTTCAGCACCTTGACGGCCTCGGCGACGATTTCGGTGCCAATGCCGTCACCGGGAAGAATTGCGATTTTCATGACTATTTAGAAGAGGTGGAGTGTGTAGAGGGAGGATGGCCATCGACCATCCAATGGCTGAGCCGGTATTCGCAGGCCTTGAACACCAGGTAGGCGGCCAGGCTGGCATACGCGGACAGGATCAGTTCGACAAATTGCATGGCGCCGCCGTCCATGAGGGCTTGCCAACCGTGCTCGTAAATGAGTTTGACGTTGGCATCCAGTGTGTAGAACAGCTTGACCGTGCCAACCCCAAACACCAGAAAACTCAAGCCCATGACCACATAGGTGAGCCAGAGGCGAGACAGGACCGTGCGGCGAAACCAATGCATGGTGGTGCGGGCTTACTGCCCCGGCGTCATAGAGCGGGCCAACCAGGGCTTCTGGGTCAGACGCTCGGTTTCAAAGGCCTTGATCTTGTCGGCATGGCGCAAGGTCAGGCCGATGTCGTCAAAGCCATTGAGCAGGCAGTATTTGCGAAAGCCCTGCACTTCGAACGGCAGCTCTTCGCCCTGCGGCTTGACCACCACCTGGCGCTCCAGGTCGATGGTCAGCGTGTAGCCGGGGAAGGCCAGGGCCTCGCTGAACAGTTGGTCCACCTGCGCTTCGGGCAAGACGATGGGCAAGAGGCCGTTTTTAAAACTGTTGTTGAAGAAGATGTCGGCATAGCTGGGCGCAATGATGGCGCGAAAGCCAAACTGGTCCAGTGCCCAGGGCGCATGCTCGCGCGAAGAGCCGCAGCCGAAGTTCTTGCGTGCCAGCAACACGGAAGCACCGGCATAGCGCGGCTGGTTCAGCACGAAGTCTGGATTGGGCTTGCGGCTGGCCGGGTCCTGGCCGGGAAAGCCCGCATCCAGGTAACGCCATTCGTCAAACAGGTTTTGGCCAAAGCCGGTCTTGCGTATGGATTTCAGGAACTGCTTGGGGATGATGGCATCGGTGTCCACGTTCTCGCGGTCCATGGGCGCTACCAGCCCTTGGTGGATGGTGAAGTTTTTCATTTCTTGACCGCGCCTTCGATTTTTTCACCGGCTTTTTGCAGGTCCTGGCCCATGCCTTTGACGGTGTTGCAACCGGCGACCAGCAACAGGCCGGCAACCATTGCGACTGTGATGAGTTGTTTCATGCTCGCTCCCCTTAGCTGAATTTGCGGATGTCGACAAAGTGACCGTGGATGGCCGCGGCGGCGGCCATGGCGGGGCTGACCAGGTGGGTACGCCCACCGGCGCCCTGGCGGCCTTCAAAATTGCGGTTGCTGGTGGAGGCGCAGCGCTCGCCCGGCTCCAGCCGGTCGGCGTTCATGGCCAAGCACATGGAGCAACCCGGTTCGCGCCACTCAAAGCCGGCGGCCTTGAAAATCTCGTGCAGGCCCTCGCGCTCGGCCTGGTCTTTCACCAGACCGGAGCCGGGAACCACCAAAGCCAGCTTGATGTTCTTGGCTACTTTCTGGCCCAGGCTTTTCACCACGGCCGCGGCCTCGCGCATGTCTTCGATACGGCTGTTGGTGCAGGAACCAATGAACACCTTGTCGACAAAAATATCGTTGATGGGTTTGCCAGGTTCCAGGCCCATATAGGTCAGGGCACGTTCGATGGCGCCACGCTTGTTGGCGTCTTTTTCCTTGTCCGGATCGGGCACGCGGTCGTCAATCCCCAGCACCATTTCGGGCGAGGTGCCCCAGGTCACCTGGGGCACGATGGTGGCGGCGTCGAGCTCCACCACGCTGTCAAACACTGCGTCGGCATCGCTGTGCAGGGTCTTCCAGTAAGCCACGGCCGCGTCCCATTCGACTGCTGCGGCTTCGGGCGTTGCGGCATTGGCGCCGGGGGAGAGGGGGCGGCCTTTCACATACGCAATGGTCTTCTCGTCTACTGCCACCAGGCCGGCACGCGCACCCGCTTCAATGGCCATGTTGCAGACCGTCATGCGGCCTTCCATGCTGAGGGAGCGGATGGCGGAGCCGCCGAATTCAATGGTGTAGCCGGTGCCGCCTGCGGTACCAATTTTGCCGATGATGGCCAGCACGATGTCCTTGGCTGTGCAGCCACGCGGCACATTTCCCTCGACCTTGACCAACAGGTTCTTGGCCTTTTTGGCCAGGAGCGTCTGTGTGGCCATGACATGCTCGACTTCGCTGGTACCAATGCCGTGGGCCAGCGCACCAAAGGCGCCGTGGGTGGAGGTGTGGGAGTCACCGCAGACCACGGTCATGCCGGGCAGGGTGGCGCCGTTTTCCGGCCCGATGACGTGGACAATGCCCTGGCGTTTGCTCAGGAAGGGGAAGTAGGCGGCCGAGCCGAATTCCTGGATGTTGTGGTCCAGCGTGGTGACTTGCTCTTTGCTGGTCGGGTCGGTAATGCCGTCGTAGCCGCGCTCCCAGCCGGTGGTGGGCGTATTGTGGTCGGCCGTGGCCACGATGGAGCTGACGCGCCAGACCTTGCGGCCGGCTTCGCGCAGGCCTTCGAACGCCTG
>JAYVNF010000190.1:0-5481 GCA_043758575.1 Rhodoferax sp. | reverse complement strand
CCCTGCCGATCCGCACGCGCCTGACCGACAACGAGGTGGCGCGCTTTGCCGCCCAGCGTTTTCGTTTTCCTGGCGTGGAAATCAAGGCCCGGCTGTTTCGCAACTACCCCTACGGCGAGCTGGCCAGCCACGTGATTGGCTACATAGGCCGTATCAACCAGTCCGAAAAAGAAAAGATCGACGAGGGCGATGACCCCGACAACTACCGCGGCACCGAGTACATGGGCAAGCTTGGTGTGGAGCAAAGCTACGAGACGCAGCTGCACGGCACCACCGGTGTGGAAGAAATCGAAACCTCGGCCGGTGGCCGCGCCATGCGCAAGCTCGCCAGCAAGCCGGCCACGCCGGGCAACACCGTCAAGCTCTCCATCGACATCAAGCTGCAGCAGCTGATCGAGGCCATGTACGGCGAGCGCCGCGGCGCCCTGGTGGCCATGGACCCCAAGACCGGCGACGTGCTGGCCTTTGTCAGCAAGCCCACCTTCGACCCCAATCTGTTTGTCGAAGGCATAGACAGCGAAAGCTGGCAGGCCCTGAACGAGTCACCCGACAAGCCGTTGCTGAACCGGGCCCTGCGCGGCACCTACCCACCGGGCTCCACCTACAAACCTTTTATGGCCTTGGCCGCGCTGGAGACCGGCACGCGCACGCCCGAGCAAAGTGTGTCCGACCCCGGCTTCTACATGTTTGGCGGCCACCGCTTTCGCGACGACAAGGAGGGTGGGCACGGGCTGGTGAACATGTACCGCTCCATCGTCGTCTCCTGCGACACCTACTACTACACCCTGGCCAACGACCTGGGCGTGGACACTATCCACGAGCAGATGCAGCGCTTTGGCTTTGGCGACCTGACCGGCGTGGACATTCTGGGCGAGACGCGTGGCCTGTTGCCCTCCACCGACTGGAAGCGCCGCGCCTACAAGCGTGCCGACCAGCAGAAGTGGTATGCCGGCGAAACCATTTCACTGGGCATTGGCCAGGGCTACAACGCCTTCACCATGCTGCAGCTGGCGCAGGCGGTCGCCACCCTGGCCAACAACGGCGTGCGCCATCCGCCGCACCTGGTCACAGCTACGCAAGATGCGGTGACGCACACCATCGTGCCCACCACGCCACCACCCAGCGTGGACTTGGGGCTGAAGGCTGCCAACATCGATGTGATCCGCAAGGCCATGGTCGGTGTGACGATTGAAGGCACCTCGGCGCGCGCCTTTGCCGGTGCCAGCTACGCCAGCGGCGGCAAGACCGGCACGGCCCAGGCGGTGGGCATTGGCAAGGACCAGAAGTACGACGCACGCAAAGTCGAGGAGCACCAGCGCGACCACGCCCTGTACGTGGCCTACGCTCCGGCCGACGATCCCAAGATCGCGATTGCCATGGTGGTGGAAAACGCCGGCTTTGGCGCCGAGCATGCGGCACCGATCGCGCGCCGCGTGTTGGACTATTGGTTGGCGGGCCAGTACCCGAACGAGGAAGACATGGCGGCAGTGAGCAAGGGCCAGGCCGCCGCGCCCATCGGCAAGCCCAGGTTGATTGCCGAAGTGCCGTGGCCGCCGGTGAAGTAATGTCCCACGGTTGTTCTGCGTGACTTCTGTCTTGCGTGCGTGTGGGTGAGCCTATCCTTCGGTCACGCCTGCGTGTGGGTGCGCTGGAAGGGCAAGGGTGGGCTCCTCATGGTGGCTACCACAAATCGTCACCCACCCTTGCCCTTCCAGCTCACTGAGGTGTTGCTTCTCTTGTCGAAAAATACCGGATACCGGATACCGCATACCAAATAGCAGTCGTCGCGCGAGGGCGTTGGAGCGTGGTGCGTTGGGTCGTTAGGTATTGAAACGTTGGATCACCCAGGGTCGCGCGGGAAGGGGATATGCCGGGCGACGATTTGTGGTAGCCACCATGAGGAGCTCGGCATATCCCCTTCCCGCGCAGCGAGCGAGCAAACAGCCTTCGCAGCGAGCGAGCAGAACGCCCCAACAACGAGCAAACAAAATCCCCCGCAGCGAGACAGCGGCTCCCCGACACTCAGCGCAGAAACGCGTCGTATGTGGTCTTGCAGATCAGCGCCGAGACCACCGCAATAAACACCCAGCGCACCAGACCGGTCCCGTATTTCAGTGCCACATGGGTGCCGGCCAGGCTGCCCACCACATTGGCCACCGCCATGGCCAGGGCGAAGTGCCACCAGATGTGACCCTTGTAGATGAACAGCAAGAGCGCCGAAATGTTGGTGGCCGTGTTGAGCAACTTGGCGGCAGCCGAGGCGTGCAGAAAGTCATAGCCCAGAAAACGCACCATGCAAAAGACAAAAAAGCTGCCCGTGCCGGGACCAAAAAAACCGTCGTAAAAACCAATCACCGCGCCTATGCAGCAGGCAATGGCGGCCTCCATGCGGCCGCTGAACGTGGGCACATGGTGGCGCCCTAACTCCTTCTTGGCCAGGGTATAGCCCAGCACCAGCAAAAGAATGGCGGGCAGGATTTTGCGCAGGTAGTCGGGCGACACCACCGTCACCAACCAGGCGCCGCCCAGCGAAGCCACAAAGCCGGCCAGCGCCGCCGGCAGCAGGGCCGGCCAGGGCAGGGTGACGCGCCGGCTGTACTGCAGCGCGGCCATGCCGGTGCCCCAGACCGAGGCCGCCTTGTTGGTGCCAAACAGCGTGGCCGGGTGGGTCGTGGGGAAGGTGCTCAGCAGCGTGGGCACCAGAATCAGGCCGCCGCCGCCCACCATCGAATCGACAAAGCCGGCGAACAACGAGGCCAGGGTGACAACAAGCATTTCCATGCGGCGCATTGTCGCATTGGGCCTTGGGCCAGCTGCGCCACGCGCAAGCGGCGCGCTTTCTGTTTACGCTTTTTTTACGCCGGGCCCTGCATTCTCAACACCACTTTTACGCCGCAAAAAACATACTGAATTCACCCAAATAACTCTGAGGTGAAACATGGATGCGGTCTTTTTGCTGCTGGCTCTGGGCCTGTGGCTGGCGATGGTCTTGATGGTGTGGGGGCTGGCCAAACTGGCCAAGCCCGCAGGAGAGCGGCCATGAACACATTGCACGTTCTGTACGGCGCAGGCGGTTTCTTTGCCCTCTTGCTGCTGGTGTACCTGGTCTACGCGCTGTTTCGCGCCGAGGAGTTCTGATGGCAAGCTCTGCATGGGGTCTGCTGGCCCTCTTCCTGATGACGCTTTTGCTGGCGGCCTGGCCGCTGGGCCTGGGGCTGGCACGCCTCAGCTCCGGGCGCCTGCCGCGCTGGATGCAGGTGGTGGAGGCCCCGCTGTACCGCCTGGCCGGCACGGCGCCGGAGCAGTCCATGCGCTGGACGCAGTACAGCCTGGCACTCTTGGCCTTCAACGCGCTGGGCGTGCTGGTGGTGTATGCCCTGCAGCGCCTGCAAGGCGTGCTGCCGCTGAACCCGGCGGGTATGGCCGCGGTGTCGGCTGATTCGGCCTTCAACACCGCTGTGAGCTTTGTCTCCAACACCAACTGGCAGGGCTATAGCGGCGAGTCCACCATGGGCTACCTCACGCAGATGCTGGGGCTGGCGGTGCAGAACTTCTTCTCGGCCGCCACCGGCATTGCCGTGGTGTTTGCGCTGATACGCGGTTTTGCCGCACGCTCCAGCGCCGTCATCGGCAACTTCTGGGTGGACATCACGCGCATCACGCTGTGGTTGTTGCTGCCACTGTCGCTGGTGTTTGCGCTGTTTCTGGTCGGCCAAGGCGTGGTCCAGAACCTGGATGCCTACAAGGAGGTGCAGACCATCGAGGTGACAGCGTTCCAGAAGCCCAAGCTGGACGCCGCGGGCCAGGCCGTCGTGGATAACAAGGGCGCGCCGGTGATGGAAGATACGCAGACCCAGCAGCAAACCCTGCCTATGGGCCCGGTGGCCTCGCAGGAAGCCATCAAGATGTTGGGCACCAATGGCGGCGGCTTCTTCAATGCCAACTCGGCCCACCCGTTCGAGAACCCGACGGCACTCAGCAACTTCCTGCAGATGCTGGCCATCTTCCTGATCCCGGCGGCGCTGTGCTTTGCCTTTGGCATCGAGGTGGGCGACAAGCGCCAGGGTTGGGCGGTGTTGGCGGCCATGACCATTCTGTTTGCGGTGGCGGTGATCGCCATCACACCGGCCGAACAAACCGGCAACCCCTTGCTCAGCACCCTGGGCGTGGACCAGACGGCCAGCAGCCTGCAGTCCGGCGGCAATATGGAGGGCAAGGAGACGCGCTTTGGCATCAACGCCAGCAGCCTGTTCGCGGTGATCACCACGGCGGCGAGCTGCGGTGCCGTCAACGGCATGCACGACTCGCTCACGCCCCTGGGCGGCATGGTGCCCCTGGTCATGATGCAGCTCGGCGAAGTGGTGTTTGGCGGTGTGGGCACCGGCCTGTACGGCATGCTGGTGTTTGCCATGCTGGCCGTCTTCATGGCCGGCCTGATGATTGGCCGCACGCCCGAGTACCTGGGCAAGAAGATCGAGGCGCATGAGATGAAGCTGACCTCGGTAGCGATTCTGGTCACGCCGATTCTGGTGCTGGTGGGCACCGCCATCGCCGTCATGGCCGAGGCCGGACGCGCCGGCATTGCCAACCCCGGCGCCCATGGGTTTTCCGAAATCCTCTACGCCTTCAGCTCGGCGGCCAACAACAACGGCAGCGCCTTTGCCGGCCTGTCAGCCAACACCCCGTTTTACAACGTGCTGCTGGGCCTCTTGATGTGGTTTGGCCGCTTTGGCGTGATCGTGCCGGTGCTGGCCATTGCCGGTGCGCTGGCGGCCAAGAAACGCCTGCCGGTCACGGCCGGCACCTTGCCCACGCACGGCGCTCTGTTTGTGGTCTTGCTGATCGGCACGGTGCTGCTGGTGGGCCTGTTGAACTATGTGCCCGCCCTGGCCCTGGGCCCGATGGTGGAACACCTGATGCTGTGGAGTGCTGTATGAAAACCAAAACCGCTTTAACCCTGCTGGACCCGGCCCTGGTGGGCCCGGCCATCAAGGCCTCGTTCACCAAACTGAGCCCCGCTGTGCAGTGGCGCAACCCGGTGATGTTTGTGGTCTATATCGGCAGCATCCTCACCAGCCTGCTCGGCCTGCAAGCCCTGCAAGGCCAGGGTGAGGCACCGGCCTGGTTCATCCTCAGCATCGCCGTCTGGCTGTGGTTCACCGTGCTGTTTGCCAACTTTGCCGAGGCTCTGGCCGAAGGCCGCAGCAAGGCGCAGGCGGCCTCGCTGCGCGGCCTCAAGCAAAGCACCTGGGCCAAGAAACTGAAAGACCCGGTGCACGGTTCTGCCTGGCTCCCTGAGCAGGCGGAGAACCTGCGCAAGGGCGATGTGGTGCTGGTGGAAGCCGGCGACATGATCCCCATGGATGGTGACGTTATCCAGGGCGTAGCCACGGTGGACGAGAGCGCCATCACAGGTGAGTCGGCCCCGGTGGTGCGCGAATCCGGTGGCGACTTTGCCTCGGTCACCGGTGGCACCCGCGT
>JAYVNF010000189.1:0-5483 GCA_043758575.1 Rhodoferax sp. | reverse complement strand
TGCAGCGCCCCACCCTTGTTCTTGCGCACAACAAGACCCTCGCGGCACAACTGGCCAACGAATTTCGTGAGCTCATGCCGAACAACGCATCGAGTATTTCGTCTCGTACTACGACTACTACCAGCCCGAGGCCTATGTGCCGCAGCGTGACCTGTTCATCGAGAAGGACTCGGCCATCAACGAGCACATCGAGCAGATGCGGCTAAGCTGTACCAAGAGTGTGCTGGAGCGCCGCGACGTGGTGATCGTGGCCACCGTCTCTGCGATCTACGGCATAGGCCAGCCCGAGGCCTATCACAAGATGATCATGACCTTGCGCGTGGGAGACAAGCTGGGCCAGCGCGACATGATCAGCCAGCTGGTGCGCATGCAGTACCAGCGCAACGACATCGACTTTTCGCGCGGCGCCTTTCGCGTGCGCGGCGACACCATAGACATCTTCCCGGCCGAGCACAGCGAGATGGCGATCCGCGTGGAGCTGTTTGATGACGAGATTGAGTCCCTGCAGCTGTTTGACCCGCTGACCGGGCGCATCCGCCAGAAGATTCCGCGCTTCACGGTCTACCCCAGCAGCCATTACGTGACGCCGCGCGAGCAGGTGCTGGCGGCGGTGGAAACCATCAAGCTGGAGCTGGCCGAGCGCTTGAATGAGTTTTTGGCCATGGGCAAGCTGGTAGAGGCCCAACGCTTGGAGCAGCGCACCCGCTTTGACCTGGAAATGCTCAGCGAGGTGGGCCACTGCAAGGGCATTGAGAACTACTCGCGCCACCTCAGTGCCGCCGCCCCGGGTGAGCCGCCCGCCACCCTGACCGACTATCTGCCCAAGGACGCGGTGATGTTCCTGGACGAAAGCCATGTGCTGATCGGCCAATTCGGCGGCATGTACAACGGCGACCGCGCCCGCAAGACCACTCTGGTGGAATACGGCTTTCGCCTGCCCAGCGCCCTGGACAATCGGCCGCTGAAATTCGAAGAGTTCGAGACCCGCATGCGCCAGGCCATCTTCGTCTCGGCCACACCGGCGCAATGGGAAAAAGACCACGCCGGCCAGGTGGTGGAGCAGGTGGTGCGGCCCACCGGCCTGGTGGACCCCGAGGTGGAGGTGCGCCCGGCCTCAACCCAAGTCGACGATGTGCTGCAGGAAATCCGCATCCGCGTGGAAAAGAACGAGCGCGTGCTCATCACCACGCTGACCAAGCGCATGGCCGAGCAGCTCACCGACTACCTGAGCGACAACGGCGTCAAGGTGCGCTACCTGCACAGCGATGTGGACACGGTGGAGCGGGTGGAAATCCTGCGCGACCTGCGTCTGGGCACTTTTGATGTGCTGGTGGGTATCAACCTCTTGCGCGAGGGCCTGGACATTCCCGAGGTGTCTTTGGTGGCGATTCTGGACGCCGACAAGGAAGGCTTCTTGCGCTCCGAGCGCTCGCTGATCCAGACCATTGGCCGCGCCGCCCGCAACCTGGAGGGACGCGCGATTCTGTATGCCGACAAGATCACCGACTCCATGGCCCGCGCCATGGGAGAGACCGAGCGGCGCCGCGCCAAGCAGGTGGCGCACAACCTGGAGCGCGGCATCACGCCACGTGCCATCGTCAAAAAGGTGCGCGACCTGATCGATGGCGTGTACAGCGAAAAGGCCGGCAAAGAGGCCGAGCGCCTGGAGCGCGACGCCGTGGCCCGGGCCCAGGTGGAGGACATGAGCGAGAAGGATGTGTCCCGTGAAATCAAGCGCCTGGAGAAGCTGATGATGGAGCATGCCCGCAACCTGGAGTTCGAAAAGGCGGCCCGCGTGCGCGATCAACTGCACCTGCTCAAGCAGCAGGCCTTTGGCGCGCCGGGCTCCGACAACCTGGTGTTGCTGCCAATCCCTTCGGAATAGTCGGGATTGCGACTGAACAGTCTAGTTACCCGAGCAGAATGCTTGGTTTCTTGTTATACTTGAGCCCGTTAGTCAACCAAATGGACAAAGGAGTTCGCCATGCGTCTCACTACAAAAGGCCGTTTCGCCGTTACCGCCATGATCGATCTGGGCCTGCGCCAAACCGGCGGCCCGGTCACCCTGGCCGCCATCAGCCAGCGCCAGCAGATTTCGCTTTCCTACCTGGAGCAGCTGTTTGGCAAGCTGCGCCGCCATGAGCTGGTGGAATCCACCCGCGGTCCCGGCGGCGGCTACACCCTGGCGCGCAAGGCCAGTGACATCACCGTGGCCGACATCATCGTCTCGGTGGACGAACCGATTGACGCCACCCATTGTGGCGGCAAGGAAAACTGCCTGGGCGAGGGCAACCGCTGTATGACCCACGACCTGTGGGCCTCGCTGAACGTGCGCATGGTCGAGTTTCTGGACTCCGTCACCCTGCAAAAGCTGGTCGACGACCAACTGGCCAAGGGCCTGCAGATTGAAGACAAGCCCAGCGTCAAGCGCGCCATTTCGGCCATGCCGGCCGTCAAGCCCATTCGCATCAACGCACCGAATTCGGTGTTTGCCCTGGGCAATGCGTTTTCCAAGAGCTGATGGCAGCTGCCAACAACATACATTTTCAACTTTAGCCGTACCGAGCGAGCCATGGACACCACGCCCCACTTCCCCATCTACATGGATTACAGCGCCACCAACCCCTGCGACGAGCGGGTGGTGGACGCCATGGTCCCCTGGTTGCGCAACCATTTTGGCAACCCGGCATCGCGCAGCCACGCCTGGGGCTGGGAGGCCGAAGCCGCAGTCGAAAAAGCCCGTGAGCAAGTCGCCGCCCTGATCGGTGCCGACCCGCGTGAAATCGTCTGGACCTCGGGTGCCACCGAATCCAACAATTTGGCCCTCAAGGGTGCCGCGCATTTTTACAAGACCCGTGGCAAGCACATCATCACCGTCAAGACCGAGCACAAGGCAGTGCTGGACACCTGCCGCGAGCTGGAGCGCCAGGGCTTTGAGGTGACCTACCTGGATGTGCAAAGCGACGGCCTGCTGGACCTGGAAGTCTTCAAGGCGGCTATCCGGCCCGACACCATCCTGGCCAGCGTGATGTTTGTGAACAACGAGATTGGCGTCATTCAGGACATCGCTGCCCTGGGTGCCATATGCCGCGAAAAGGGCGTGATCTTCCATTCGGACGCCGCCCAGGCCACCGGCCGCGTGGACATCGACCTGGCAACCCTGCCGGTCGACCTGATGAGCCTGACCTCGCACAAGACCTACGGCCCCAAGGGCATAGGCGCTCTGTTTGTGCGCCGCAAGCCGCGCATCCGTCTGGAAGCGCAAATGCACGGTGGCGGCCACGAGCGCGGCATGCGCAGTGGCACCTTGCCCACGCACCAGATCGTCGGCATGGGCGAGGCCTACCGCATTGCCAAGGCCGAAATGCACGAAGAAAACCTCCGTATCCGTGCCCTGCACGAGCGCATGCTCAAGGGCCTGGAAGGCATAGAACAGGTGTTCATCAACGGCCATTCTGAAAAGCGTGTGCCGCACAACCTGAACATGAGCTTCAACTATGTCGAGGGCGAGTCGCTCATCATGGGCATCAAGGGTCTGGCGGTGAGCAGCGGTTCCGCTTGCACCTCGGCCAGCCTGGAGCCCAGCTATGTGCTGCGCGCCCTGGGCCGAAGCGATGAGCTGGCCCACAGCAGCCTGCGCATGACGATTGGCCGCTGGACCACGGAAGCGGAAATTGACTACGCCGTGGACACCATCAAGAAGAACGTGGCCAAGCTGCGCGACTTGAGTCCCCTGTGGGACATGTACCAGGAAGGCATAGACATCAGCACCATCCAATGGGCTGCTCACTGATTGAAATAAAGAGGTAAAGCAAATGGCATATTCTGAAAAAGTCGTTGACCACTATGAAAACCCCCGCAACGTCGGCTCCTTCGACAAGGGCGATGAAGACGTGGGCACCGGCATGGTGGGTGCGCCCGCTTGCGGCGATGTGATGAAGCTGCAGATCAAGGTCAATCCGCTGACCGGCGTGATTGAAGACGCACGCTTCAAGACCTATGGCTGTGGCTCGGCCATTGCCTCCAGCTCTCTGGTGACGGAATGGGTCAAGGGCAAGACCCTGGACCAGGCCGCAGCTCTCAAGAACAGCGAGATCGCCGAAGAGCTGGCATTGCCGCCCGTGAAGATTCACTGCTCCATCCTGGCTGAAGACGCCATCAAGGCGGCCGTGGAAGACTACAAAAAAAAACACCTGAACTGATATGGCCATCTCCTTGACCGAGGCCGCAGCACGCCACGTCACCCGCTACCTTGCCAAGCGTGGCAAGGGGGTAGGCGTGCGTCTGGGCGTCAAGACCACCGGTTGTTCCGGCCTGGCCTACCAGCTGGAATACGTGGACGAATTCGCCCCGGAAGACATGATTTTTGAAGGCCACGGCGTCAAGGTGCTGGTGGACCCCAAGAGCCTGGCTTACATCGATGGCACCGAGCTGGATTTTGTGCGCGAAGGCTTGAACGAAGGCTTTCGCTTCAATAACCCCAATGAGCGGGACAAATGCGGCTGCGGTGAGTCGTTCCGCGTGTGAACCTGCAGGCCGATGATTTCGAGTTGTTCGGTCTGGCCCGGCAATTTGCCCAGGACCGAAGCGGTGTGGACGCGCGTTGGAAAGAACTGCAGCGCGAGGCCCATCCGGACAAGTTTGCCGCCCAGGGGGCCGCTGCGCAGCGTATTGCCATGCAGTGGTCGGTGCGCATCAATGAGGCCTATCAGCGGCTGAAAGACCCACTCAGGAGATCTGCATACCTATGTGAGTTGAACGGCGTGCTTGTCAACGCTGAAAATAATACCGCCATGCCAGCCAGTTTTTTGATGCAGCAAATAGAATGGCGGGAAGCGCTGGAAGAAGCAAAAACAGCCGAAAATATTGATCAAATTGCCCGCCAGACCAATGAATACATGTGTGAACAGCTATTAAATATAGAGCAGGAAATCGATATAAAAAACGACTTCACAGCAGCTGTCGAGCACGTCCGGAGCCTCATGTTTGTTGAGCGTTTTGGCGCAGAGGTTGAGGCCCGCCTAGATCTGCTGGGACAATAAGTATGCTGACGATCAAACGACATTAAGCGACATGGCACTTCTTCAAATTTCCGAACCCGGCCAAGCGCCTAACCCGCACGAAAGGCGCATTGCCATCGGCATCGACCTTGGCACAACGCATTCGCTCGTGGCCAGTGTGCGCAATGGTGTGTCTGAATGCCTGCCTGACGACGAGGGCAGGGTAATTTTGCCGAGCGTTGTGCGCTACCTGCCGGGCGACAAGCGCCAGATCGGTCACTCTGCATTGGCCGCTCAGGTTGATGATCCCACCAATACCATTTCGTCTGTCAAGCGGCTGATGGGGCGGGGCATCGATGACGTGGGTAGCCGCGCGCAATTGCCTTACCAGTTGATTGACAAGCCCGGCATGGTCACACTGCAAACCGTGGCTGGCGAAAAAAGCCCGGTCGAGATCAGCGCCGAGATTCTGGCGACGCTGCG
>JAYVNF010000188.1:0-5498 GCA_043758575.1 Rhodoferax sp. | reverse complement strand
AGCGCCGACGCCTACGCCGCCTTTGAAGAAACCGCCGCCGCCGACGGCACGCCCAGCGTGGAGACCGGCCGCAGGTACCGCGAGGCGATTCTGGAGGCCGGTGGCAGCCGCCCGGCCATGGAATCCTTCAAGGCCTTTAGGGGCCGCGAACCGAGTCTGGACGCGCTGTTGAGGCACCAGGGCATGTCGGCATAAACTCGGGTCATTACGGGAGCACCGCTATGAAACTGTTGCATGTGACCCAAGCCAGCGCAGGTCTTGCCCTGCAGGGCGCCGCCCATGCCAGCGCCCGGGCCACGCTGTGCGCTGTGTGCCTGTGCGCGGCCTTGGCCGTGCAGGCCCAATCGGTGTACCGCATTGTGGGCGCCGATGGCCGCGTCACTTTTTCCGATAAGCCGCCGGTGAATGCCGAGCAAGGCAAGGTCGCCGCCACCGGCTTGGGTGCCGCCGCCGCGGCGTCGGCTGCGGACCTGCCCTTTGAGTTGCGCCAGGTGGTCACGCGCTACCCCGTCACGCTCTACAGCGCCCCCGACTGTAGCCCCTGCGCCAGTGCGCGCAGCCTGCTCAGCGGCCGCGGCATTCCCTTTAGCGAGCGCAGCGTCACCAGTGCCGAAGACGTGGCCGCCCTGCAGCGCCTGAGCGGCGAAAACTCGCTGCCTTTTCTCACCGTAGGCGAGCAGCGCATCCGGGGTTTCTCGGACGCCGAATGGACCCAGTACCTGGACGCGGCCGGTTACCCCCGAACCTCCATGCTGCCGGCCAGCTACCGCCAGGCCGCTGCCAGCCCGCTGGTGAGCGTGCAAAAGCCGGCGCCCGTCGCGGCCAAGGGCGATGAGCGCCAGGAACCGCGTGCTGACGCCGCAGCACCTGCTAGCCCGCGCACTGCGAACCCGGCCGGTATCCAGTTCTAAAAGTTCAGCGTCTTGACACCGCTGGCCGTGCCCAGCAGGCAGACCTGGGCGCGCTGAAAAGCAAACACCCCCACCGTCACCACACCGGGCCACTGGCTGACCTCGGCCTCGAAGGCCAGCGGATCGGCAATCTGCAGGCCGGTCACATCAATGATGTGCTGGCCGTTGTCGGTCACCAAAGGCTTGCCATCCTTCAGCCTGACCGTGCCCACACCGCCCTTGGCAGCGAACTGTGCAATCACCCGGGCAGTGGCCATGGGAATCACTTCCACCGGCAGCGGGAATTGGCCCAGGGTCTGCACCAGCTTGCTCTCATCGGCAATGCAGACAAAGCGAGCGGACTGCGCCGCCACGATTTTCTCGCGCGTCAGCGCCGCACCACCGCCCTTGACCATATTGCCCTGGCCATCGATCTCGTCGGCACCGTCGATATACACCGACAGGCGCTGCACGTCGTTGGAATCGAACACCGGAATGCCCAGGGCCTGCAGCCGCTCGGTGCTGGCCAGCGAGCTCGATACCGCACCCTTGATCTGGTCCTTGATGCTGGCCAGCGCGTCGATGAACTTGTTCACCGTGGAGCCGGTACCCACGCCCACAATGTCGCCGGGCACCACGTACTGCAGTGCGGCCTGGCCGACCAGGGTTTTGAGCTGGTCCTGCGTCAAAGGTGCGTTGGATGGGGCGCTTGCGGAGGCAGAGGTGTTCATGGCGGAAAATCAGGGTAGTTTGAAAATATTGCAGGAATTATCCAATGGCTCTAGTCCCCTACGGTTTGGCCCGTCCCTTTTTGTTTGCCCTGGACCCCGAAACCGCCCACGACCTCACCCTGGCCACCCTGGCGCGCACCCAGGGCACGGCCCTGTCCCTGGGCTACCGCACGGCGGCGGTGCCTGACCCGATCACGGTGGCCGGCCTGCGCTTTCCCAACCGCGTCGGCCTGGCCGCCGGGCTGGACAAGAACGCCCGCTGCATAGACGGCCTGGGCGCCATGGGCTTTGGCTTTGTCGAGGTCGGCACCGTCACCCCCTTGCCACAGGACGGCAACCCCAAGCCGCGCATGTTTCGCCTGCCCCGGGCCCAGGCCCTCATCAACCGCCTGGGCTTTAACAACCAGGGCCTGGACGCCTTTGTGCGCAATGTGCAGCAGTCGGCCCTGCGCCGCGAAAAAAACCCCGGCCTGCTGCTGGGTCTGAACATTGGCAAGAACGCCGCCACGCCCATAGAGAACGCCACCGATGACTACCTGCGCTGCCTGGACGGCGTCTACGCGCATGCCGACTACATCACCGTCAACATCAGCAGCCCCAACACCAAGAACCTGCGCTCGCTGCAAAGCGATGCCGCGCTGGACGGCCTGCTGGGTGCGATTGCCGAGCGGCGTGAACTGCTGGCCCAGCGCCACGGCAGCCGCAAACCCGTCTTCCTGAAAATCGCGCCCGACCTGGATGGCGCGCAAATCGAGGTCATCGCCGCCACACTGAAACGCTACGGTTGTGACAGCGCCGGCCAGGTCAACAACGCCTGGGGCGTGATCGCCACCAACACCACCTTGACGCGCGATGCCGTCAAGGACCTGCCGCATGCCGAGGAAACCGGTGGCCTCTCGGGCACCCCGGTGCTGGCCATGAGCAACCAGGTGATTGCGCAGCTGCGCACCGCGCTGGGTGCGAGCTTCCCCATCATCGGCGTAGGCGGCGTTCTGAGTGGCAAAGATGCGGTATCCAAGATCCGCGCCGGTGCCGACCTGGTGCAAATCTACACCGGCCTGATCTACCGCGGCCCGGCCCTGGTCAGGGAGTCGGCGCTGGCGCTGCGGGCGCTGCGCGCCCCATGAAGGCATAGGCCTGGTCCTCGGGCAGGCCAAAGGCGACGCTGGCCGGGCCCTGTGCCGTGCTGCCATAGCCGTAGCCACGGGTCTCGCTGAGCAGCGTGGTTTGCAAGGCCAGCTGGGTGCCATCGTTGCAATGCAGGTCCATCTCGGCGGTATAGGTGGCGGTGTAGCGCAGGCTGCCGCTGCATGCGCGAAGTGCCGCCACAGTGGTACCACTGGCGGCAACACTGACGACCTGGCCTGTTGCGGGAGTGGCGGCGCCGGCCTTGTCAGCCGTGTCGGGCGCATCAGGCACTGCAAACACCGCCCGGCCGGTGCGGTCCGGCGCCAGCAACACATCCCCGCTAAGCCACTGGCCGTTGACGTGCAAATAGGCATCCACCTTGGTGGACACCAGACGCAAGCCGGTGTCATTCACCCTGGCGCATCCGCCCAGCAGCTGAGTCAGCATCGGCGCCAATACCAGCGCCAGCAGCACACGGCAAGGCCCATGCACACTGGCCGAAAACTGCTGCAGCTTCATGAGATATCTCCTGTGGGTTGGCGGCACGTCTCCACAGCACATGCCGGTGTACCATCTTAGCCAGTTCCCCACCCCCTTCCCAGCAATGCCCGCTTCACCTTCCCAGGACTTTGACGCCACCCCCGCCACGCGGCGCGGGCGCAGATGGCTGTGGACATTGCTCGCGCTGCTGGCGCTGTTGGCCGCCGCCTTCTGGCTGGGCCCGCGCAACCCTTTCGGACCCGCCATGCCAAGCCCACGCCCGCTCCCGCCCCACGACATTGCCGCGCTGGCCGACTGGGTCACGGCCAACGAGGCGGCCGTTACCGACATCAAGCCCGGCAATGCCAAGGGCATCGTCTGGGCCGCCACCCCGGGGCAGCGCACGCCCTGGGCCGTGGTCTACCTGCACGGTTTTTCGGCCAGCCGCATGGAGACCGCGCCCTTGGCCGAAAGCGTGGCCGCGCAGCTGGGTGCCAATGTGTTCTACACCCGCCTCACCGGCCATGGCCGCAGCGACCCTGCAGCCATGGGCGAGGCCAGCGCACAGGACTGGCTGACCGACACGCTGGAGGCCGTGCGCATAGGCCAAACCCTGGGCGAGCACGTGCTGCTCATCGGCTGCTCCACCGGCGCCACCCTGGCCACTTGGCTGGGCACATCAGCAGATGCTTCGCGCGTCAACGCCCAGGTGTTTATTTCCCCCAACTTCGGCCCCAAGGACCGCCGCGCAGACCTGGTCAACGGGCCCTGGGGACAGCGGCTGGCTTTGTGGATTCAAGGCCCAACCCGCAGCTGGACGCCCGAGACCCCGCAGGAAGCGCAGGCCTGGACCTCCAGCTACCCGACCAAGGCCCTCTTCCCCATGATGGCCCTGGTGAAGAAGGTGCGCGAGAGCGACCTCTCCCTGTTCCAGACACCGGTGCTGGTGCTGTACAGCCCGCGCGATGAAACCGTGGAGCCCGCAGAAACCTTGGCCGCCTTTGCCCGCCTGGGCTCGGCCCACAAATCCATAGAGCCGGTTGACTACAGCAAAAGCAAAGGCCAACATGTGCTGGCCGGCTCCATCAAGGACCCGGCAGCCGTTGCACCCATGGCAGAGACCATCGTCCAATGGCTTAAAACACTGCCCAAGGAGCCGAGTTAAGCCATGGACGCCAGCACCACCGCCCAAGAAGAAGTCAGCCGTCTGCCCCTGCGCGCACTCGGGCTCAAGCCCGGCATGGCGATGCAGACGCGGCGCATTGTCGAAGGCGCCAAAAAGAAAGAGTCGCAGTACTTCGGTGCCATCGAGGGCAAGGGCGTGATGGTCGGGCCACTGGGCACCGAAGGCGCCAAGACCGAGCTCGAAACCGGCGAGGTCTGCGTGGTGCGCGGCTTCACTGGCCAGTACGAATACTCCTTTCTCACCAAGGTGCTGCAAACCTTTGAGCAACCCTTTGCCTACGCCCTGCTGACCTACCCGGCGCAGGTAGATGCGCGCCTGGTGCGCCAGAGCATGCGCATCCAGTGCTCCTGGCCCACCACGGTCTCGGTGCCGCAAGCCAATGGCAGCCTGAACACGCAAGACGTCACGCTGATAGACCTCAGCACCAGCGGCGCCATGATCAAAGCTTCAAGCCAGTTGACGGCCATGGGCGCCCACGTTCGCCTCACCCTCTCGGTGCTGGTGGACAAGGCACCGCTGGACCTGAGCCTGGAAGCCAGTGTGTGCCACAACAACCGCGCCACTTACGAGGACGCCCACTTTGTGGGCTTGGCCTTCAAAGGCCTCACAGCACACGACAAGCTGGTGCTGAACTACCTCACCCAAAGCACGCAGGCCTGAGCCGCTCGCGCAGTTCGCGCAGGCCTGTGGCCGGCAGCGCTACGTCCCCTTTTTATTTACGTGCGGCGCTTGCCTACAAAGCGGCGGATGCTTTAAATTGAATGTGCGAATGAAGATACATTTTTATTGAGCGCCGTGCGGCGTGATCCAGGCAACGCTTGTGTCAGCCGCAGAAAAAATACAGTGAAGGGGGAGTGATGAAATTTCGGGGAGTCCATGTACTCACCACGGCGCTGTGGTTGCTACCCCCTGGCATCCATGCCGAATCATTGCCCGATCTGATAGACGGCGTGCTGGCAGTCCACCCCTCCCTGCGTGCCCAAAGTACGCACTTCTTGAGCTGTACGCGCGACCGATGTCCCTTGCCGAGCCAGTGATCTGTATCGACGAGAAAAGCCTGCAACTCATCGGCCACACTCGCAA
>JAYVNF010000187.1:0-1682 GCA_043758575.1 Rhodoferax sp. | reverse complement strand
CCCTGGCATTTACAAGATTGCCTTTCGCACCCGCCACGAAGACGTGGGCCGCGCCGCCCTGCAGGCCGGCCGCGCGCTGCTGCTCTCGGCCATACAGGACACGCCGTTTGACATGGCCAAAACCGTGGAAGACCTGCGCGACATGGTGGACGACCTGTGCCTGGGCCCCAGCACCGCGCACATTGTGGACGCCGCCACGGCCCGGCGCATCCCGCATATCCGCCTGACCAGCGGCAACCTGGTGCAGCTGGGCTATGGCACGGCCCAGCGCCGCATCTGGACCGCCGAGACCGACCAGACCTCGGCCATTGCTGAGGAGATTGCCAGCGACAAGGACCTGACCAAATCCCTGCTCAAGTCCTGCGGCGTGCCGGTGCCCGAGGGTGAGCTGGTGCGCAGTGCCGAGGCGGCCTGGGAGTCCGCCCAGGAAATCGGCGTGCCGGTCGTGCTCAAGCCCTACGACGGCAACCATGGACGCGGCGTGTCGCTGGATTTGCAGACCGAAAAAGAAGTACTGGCCGCCTTCGAGCTGGCCTTTCGCAAGGGCAACGGCAGCGCCGTCATCGTGGAGAAATACATCCCCGGCAACGAGCACCGCCTGCTGGTGGTGGGCAAGAAAATGGTGGCCGCAGCCGCTGGTGAAACCCTGTGGGTCACCGGTGACGCGGTCCACAACATTGACGAACTGACCGACCTGCAGATCAACACCGACCCGCGCCGCGGCTCCGGCGAGGACGCGCCGCTCAACGCCCTCATGCCCAGCCGCAGCGGCGAAATCATGCTGGAGCTGGAGCGTGCTGGCCTCAAGCCTGAATCCGTGCCGCAGGACGGCGAGCGGGTGCTGATCCAGCGCAACGGCAACGTCAAGTTCGACGTCACCGACCAGGTGCACCCCAGCATCGCCGCCGCCGCCGCCCTGGCCGCACGCGTGGTGGGCCTGGACATTGCCGGCGTGGACATGGTGATGGAAGACATCACCAAACCGCTGTCCAGCCAGCGCGCCTGCGTCATCGAGGTGAACGCCAGCCCGGGCCTGCTGGCCCACATCAAGCCCAGCAACGGCAACGGCCAACCGGTGGGCCGCGCCATCATCGACCACCTCTTCAGCGAGGGCCATGACGCGCGCATCCCCATCGTCGGCATCACCGGCACGCAGAACACCGGGCGCATTGCGCGCCTGGTGGCCTGGCTGGTGCACATCAGCGGCAAGCATGTGGGTCTGGCCTGCAGCGAAGGCCTGTACTTGGACGGGCGCCAGATCGACGCCGCCGACTGCGCCCACTGGGAGGCCGGTCAGCGTGTGCTGATCAACCGCTCGGTGCAGGCCGCCGTGTTTGAAAATCCCGGCAGCATGATTCTGGGCGAGGGACTGGCCTATGACAAATGCAGCGTGGGTGTGGTCACCGACGTCGCCTGGCATGAAGGCCTGAAACGCTTTGACATCCTGGACGACGAGCAGACCTACAAGGTGGCACGCACCCAGGTCGATGTGGTGCTGCCCAGCGGCACCGCCGTGCTCAACGCCGATGACCACCAGGCCGTGGAAATGGCAGAACTGTGCGATGGCAAGGTGATTTTCTACAGCCTGCATGCTGACAATGCCGCCGTCGCGGCCCACCGTGAAGCCGGTGAACGCGTGGTGGTCTTGCAGGGCGACAACATTGTGCTGGCGCAAGGCTCGC
>JAYVNF010000186.1:0-5522 GCA_043758575.1 Rhodoferax sp. | reverse complement strand
AAAGCTGTAGCCACTGCACACATCGGCGGGCAGCTGCTGGTCGTAAAAGGCGTAGATCAGCTCCTCGTCCACCAGCACGTCCTGGCGGCGCGCCTTGTGCTCCAGGTCTTCCACCTGTTTGATGAGCTTCTGGTTCGCCGCAAAAAAGGCCAGTGGCGTCTCCCACTGCGCGTTGACCAGACCCTCGCGGATGAAAATCTCGCGCGCGCCCACCAGGTCGACGCGGCCGTAGTTCACCTTGCGGCCGCTGTAGACCACGATGCCGTAGAGCGTGGCGCGCTCCAATGCAATGACTTCCGCAGCCTTCTTCTCCCAATGCGGGTCCAGCAACTGCTTTTTGAGCAAATGGCCGCCCACCTGTTCCAACCAGGGTGGCTCAATGGCGGCGATGCCACGGCCAAACAGGCGTGTGGTTTCCACCAGCTCGGCGGCCACTATCCAGCGCCCCGGCTTCTTCACCAGGTGGGCGCCTGGGTGCGGATAGAACTTGATGCTGCGCGCACCCAGGTATTCACCAGAGGCGCCATCGGTTTCCAGCTTGCAGCCCACATTGCCCAAGAGGCCAGAGAGCATGGACAGGTGCAGCTGCTCGTAAGACGCTGGTGTCGTATTGAGGCGCCACTTATGCTCGGCCACCACCGTATGCAACTGGCTGTGGATGTCTTTCCACTCGCGCACGCGACGGATGTTGACAAAGTTTTGCCGCAACAGCTGCTCGTACTGGCGGTTGCTCACCTTATGTGAGGCAGCGGGGGGCGTGGGCCGGGGTGAGGGCGGCGCCGAAATTGAGCTACGCGACGAGGCGCCGCCCTCACCCCGGCTCGCGCCTCCCGCTGCCTCACTGCCCCCGCCCCGTGCGTCATGAATCCACTTCCACAGCCGTAAATAACCGCTGAACTCACTTTTCTCGTCATCGAACTTGGCATGCGCCAGATCCGCCTGCTGCTGCATGTCCATGGGCCGGTCGCGCACGTCCTGCACGCTGAGTGCCGAGGCAATCACCAGCACCTCGTCCAGTGCGCTGCGGCTGCGGGCTTCCAGAATCATGCGACCCACGCGCGGGTCCAGCGGCAGGCGCGAGAGTTCCTGGCCCAGGGCTGTGATTTCGTTGGCATCGTCCACCGCGCCCAGCTCATTGAGCAACTGGTAGCCGTCGGCGATGGCGCGGCCCGAGGGCATGTCAATGAAAGGGAAATCTTCCACCACACCCAGGTGCAGGGACTTCATGCGCAAAATCACCCCGGCCAGCGAGGAACGCAGAATTTCGGGGTCGGTAAAACGCTCGCGAGCAGTAAATTCCTTCTCGTCGTACAGGCGTATGCAAATGCCGTTGGCCACACGGCCGCAGCGCCCGGCGCGCTGGTTCGATGCGGCCTGGCTGATGGGCTCCACCAGCAGCTGCTCCACCTTGCTTCTAAAGCTGTAGCGCTTGACCCGGGCCGTGCCAGCGTCGATCACATAGCGTATGCCTGGCACAGTGAGCGAGGTTTCCGCCACATTGGTGGCCAGCACAATGCGCCGGCCGGTGTGGCCGTCAAAAATGCGGTCCTGCTCAGCCGGTGAAAGGCGCGCAAACAGCGGCAGCACCTCGGCATTGCGCATCAGCGGCTGGTGGCTCAGGTGACGGCGCAGATGGTCGGCAGCCTCGCGGATTTCGCGCTCGCCGGGCAGGAACACCAAAATGTCACCGGCATTGTGGGCGTCGCGCCAGAGTTCATCGACACCGTCGGCGATTGCGTTATTCAGGTCGTATTCACGGGATTCTTCAAACGGGCGGTAGCGCTGCTCCACCGGGAACATGCGGCCGGACACCATGATCACCGGTGCCGGTCCGTTCTTGCTGGCGAAATGCTTGGCAAAGCGGTCGGCATCAATCGTGGCCGAGGTCACCACGATTTTCAGATCCGGGCGGCGCGGCAAGAGTTGGCGCAGATAGCCCAGCAAAAAGTCGATGTTCAGGCTGCGCTCGTGCGCCTCGTCAATGATGATGGTGTCGTAGGCCAAGAGCAGCGGGTCGGTCTGGGTCTCGGCCAGCAAAATTCCGTCGGTCATCAGCTTGACCGAGGCGTCTTTTGACAAGCGGTCCTGGAATCGCACCTTGAAGCCCACCACATCGCCCAGCGGCGTTTTCAGCTCTTCGGCAATGCGCTTGGCCACGCTGCTGGCGGCAATGCGGCGCGGCTGGGTGTGGCCAATCATCTTGCCGCGCGGCGCCGGGCGGCCGTCGGGCAGGGTCAGCGGGTAGTTGAGCTTGCCGCGGCCCATGGCCAGGGCAATCTTGGGCAGCTGCGTGGTCTTGCCGGAGCCGGTCTCGCCGCAGACGATGATGACCTGGTTGCTGGACAGCGCAGCCATGATCTCCTCGCGCTTGGCCGATACGGGCAGGGACTCGGGGAACTCGATATGCAGGGGGGATGGGGAAAAGGGTGCGTTCACCCGGTGATTATCCCCAGCTCAGGACTTGCTTCGCTTTTGCGGTTTCTGGGCGGCAATCTGCAGATTGTGGGCGACGGCCGCCTGCACCAGGGCCTTGAAGGCCGCCGCATCCAGCGTCTGCCCCTCACGGATATCAATGGCGCGGCGCACATTGCCGTCCAGGCTGGCATTGAACAGCCCCGCAGGGTCGGGCAAGGCGGCGCCATGCATAAAGGTCAGCTTGACCGCTTGCTTGTAACTCTCCCCGGTACAGACAATGCCCTCGTGTGACCACACGGGAACGCCTTGCGGGTTGGTGGGCTTGATCCATTTGCGCTCTTCGGTGATGGCGGGCTCAGCCTGCTGGATCAGCTGGCGCAATGCATCAAGGGTCTGGGCCTGCCAGCCCGGTGCGGTGGTGGGTGTCACGGTATGGTCTCCAAAGCTCTGCAATGCCCCGGTTCTACACGAATACCGCCTGTGCAAGCCACGGCCTTGCTATCCCGCGTCAAAAGAGCGGGATTTTCTGCCCCTGCTGTCCACAAACCCACCGATGTTGCTGCCAGCTTCAGTACATTAGATGCTTGGTAGCCCCGCCCGCTGCCCGTATCCCTATAGCCATCTTTACCGCCCATGACCTCCGTCTTCAATTTCACCTTCGTGCCCTGGTTCCGCTCGGTGGCGCCTTACATCCACAAGTTCCGCAACCAGACCTTTGTGGTGGGCATTGCCGGCGAAGCCATTGCCGCAGGCAAGCTGCAAAGCCTGGCGCAGGACCTGGCCATGATCCAGAGCATGGGCGTGAAGATTGTGCTGGTGCATGGCTTCAGACCCCAAGTGGCCGAGCAGCTCAAGGCCAAGGGCCATACGCCCAAGTATTCGCACGGCATCCGCATCACCGATGAGGTGGCGCTGGACTGCGCGCAAGAGGCCGCCGGCCAGTTGCGCTACGAGATTGAAGCGGCGTTCAGCCAGGGCCTGCCCAACACGCCCATGGCCGACTCCACGGTGCGCGTCATCTCCGGCAACTTTTTAACGGCGCGACCGGTGGGCATTGTGGACGGCGTCGATTTTCAGCACAGCGGTGTGGTGCGCAAGGTGGATATTGCCGGCATCACCCAGACCCTGGACATGGGCGCCATGGTGCTCCTCTCGCCCTTTGGTTTTTCACCCACCGGCGACGCCTTCAACCTGGCCATGGAAGAGGTGGCCACCTCGGTGGCCACCGCCTTGCAGGCCGACAAGCTGATCTTTTTGACGGAAGTGCCCGGCATCCGCATGCGCCCCCTGGAAGCCGCCAGCGACGACAACCCGATTGACACCGAGCTGCCCCTGGCCGCCGCTGAAAAGCTGCTGCTGCAGCTGCCCGCCGCCAACCAGCCCAGCGACGTGGCGTTTTACCTGCAGCACTGCGTCAAGGCCTGCAAGAGTGGCGTGGAGCGCAGCCACATCATCCCTTACTCGGTGGACGGTGCCATCCTGCTGGAGGTCTATGTGCACGACGGCATAGGCACCATGGTGGTGGACGAAAAGCTGGAGAGCCTGCGCGAGGCCTCCAGTGACGATGTGGGCGGCATTCTGCAGCTGATTGAGCCCTTCGAGAAGGATGGCACCCTGGTCAAGCGCAGCCGCACCGAGATCGAACGCGATGTCGGCAACTACACCATTCTGGAGCACGACGGCGTGATCTTCGCCTGCGCCGCCCTCTACCCCTACCCCGAAGCCAAGACGGCCGAGATGGCGGCCCTCACCGTGTCGCCCGATGTGCAGGGCCAGGGCGACGGCGAGCGCGTCTTGAAGCGCGTGGAGCAGCGCGCCAAGGCAGAGGGCCTGGACAGCATTTTTGTGCTCACCACCCGCACCATGCACTGGTTCATCAAGCGCGGCTTTGTGCAGGTGGACCCGGAGTGGCTGCCCGAAGCGCGCAAGCGCAAGTACAACTGGGACCGCAAGAGCCAGGTGCTGGTGAAGAAGCTCTCCGCATGAGGCGCGCCACTCCCACTGCCAGCCTGTTTGCAGTGGCGGCCATTGCCCTGCTGGTGGGCGGCTGCGCCCCTATGGCCCTGTCAGGCCCGGCGCCCCTTGCTGCCACCACGGCGGCTTCCCTACCTACCCCCTTGGCAGCCGGCTTCACCAACAGCCTGGGCCTGCGCATGTTGCCCATTGCGGCTGGCGAATTCGTGATGGGCAGCGAGGAGGCGATGGAATCGCTGCAAAAAGCCTATCCGCTGGCGGAGAAATACCGCCTGGAAAATCTGTTTGACGAAGCGCCAGCGCACAAGGTGCGCATCACCAAATCCTTTTACATGGGCGCCACCGAAGTCACCGTGGGCCAGTTCCGCCAGTTCGTGGAACAGTCCGGCTACGTGCCCGAATCCATAGCCGATGGCACCGGTGGTTATGGCTACAACGCCTTGTACGACGCCGCCAAAAGCAAACGCGGCGACGCTTTTGAGGGGCGCGATACCCGCTACAGCTGGCTCAACCCGGGCTTTGCCCAGACCGATAGCCACCCGGTGGTCAACGTCACCTGGAACGACGCGCAAGCCATGGCCCACTGGCTGAACCAGCAGGAAGGCCGCCACTACCGCATCCCGACCGAAGCCGAATGGGAATATGCGGCACGCGCTGGCACCCGCACGCGCTACCACTGTGGTGATGACCCGGAGTGCCTGCTGCAGGTTGCCAACACCTTTGACGAAGCGGCCAAGCCGTTTTGGCCGCAGTTCGCCACCAACGCGCTGCCCGGTAACGACGGCTTCGCCTTCACCGCACCAGTGGCCAGCTTCGCACCGAATGCCTTTGGTCTGTACGACATGCACGGCAATGCCTGGGAGTGGACGCAGGACCTGTATGCCGAGGACTATTACGCCCACTCGCCCGTGGACGATCCCCAGGGTCCGGCGGACGGCGAAGTCTATGTGCGCCGGGGCGGCTCCTGGCACACCTGGAGCCTGTATGCGCGCTCCAGCTACCGCAACTGGAACTCGCCGCAAACCCGCTACACGCTAGTGGGCATACGGCTGGTAATGGACGCGCCTTAGGGCAACGCTGAAAAAGGTCCACCGCCGAGTGGGCTGGTGCGTTAAATCTCGATGCAACAAAAA
>JAYVNF010000185.1:0-1692 GCA_043758575.1 Rhodoferax sp. | reverse complement strand
ATTGGGATGACTACGCGGCCACGTACCTCACCCCCGATGAAAAAGTGCTGGTTCAGCAATTTCTGGAACACCGGTCGGCGGTCGAGGCCCAGGCGCTCAAGCCCATGCAAGCCGCCCTGCAGGCGCATGACAGCAAGGAGGCCCAGCGCATTGCCGTGGATGTGCTGCCTGGCGCCTATCTGGCTTTGCGCACCGACATCAATGCGCTGATCAAGCTGCAGGTCGACGAGGCCAAAAAATCCTATGACGAGGCGGGACTGAACTACCAAAGCACCCTGCAATTAGGCACAGGCGCCGTGCTGCTGGCCATGGTGCTGTCATCTCTCTTTGGCTACAGCCTGATTCGCAGCATCACCAAGTCCCTGCACCAAGCCCAGACGATGGCCGATGCCATTGCCCAGGGAGACCTGACTCAGGAAGTCACCACACAGAACCAGGACGAGGTGGCCCGGTTGGTGCAGTCCATGGTCAGCATGCGCCAGTCGCTGGTTACGGTGGTCTCCAATGTGCGCCAGGGCTCCGAAGCAGTTGCCACGGCCAGTTCGGAAATCGCCCAGGGCAACCACGACCTGTCCGCCCGCACCGAGAACCAGGCCAGCGCGCTGCAGCAAACCGCCTCCTCCATGGAGGAGCTGGGCACCACCGTCTCGCACAATGCCGACAACGCACGCCGGGCCAACCAGCTGGCGCAGAACGCCTCTTCCGTGGCACAAAAGGGCGGCGAGGTGGTCAGCCAGGTAGTGGAAACGATGAAGGGCATCAACGACAGCTCACGCAAGATTGGCGACATCATCAGCGTGATTGATGGCATCGCCTTTCAAACCAATATCCTGGCCTTGAATGCTGCTGTGGAAGCCGCCCGCGCCGGCGACCAAGGCCGTGGCTTTGCCGGTGTTGCCTCTGAGGTGCGTGCCCTGGCCGGACGCAGTGCCGAAGCGGCCAAGGAAATCAAGCTGCTGATTGGCTCCAGCGTGGAGCGCGTGGAGCACGGCACGGCGCTGGTGGACCAGGCAGGATTGACCATGCAGGAGGTGGTGCAGTCGATACGCCGCGTTACCGACATCGTGGCCGAAATCAGTGCCGCTAGCAGCCAGCAGGCGGCGGGAGTGTCACAGGTGGGAGGGGCGGTCACCCAGATGGACCAGGCGACCCAGCAAAACGCCGCGCTGGTGGAGCAAATGGCCGCAGCGGCCAGCAGCCTCAAAAGCCAGGCCGGCGATCTGGTGCAGGTGGTGTCCCAGTTCAAACTGCAGAGCGACCATGGGATGCTGGCGCCGCGTGCAGCCCCCATGGCGCGCACGGCCTCGGTCCAGCGCCAACCCACGGGGCAGGCACCACGCAAGCTGGCAACAGCGAAGCTGCAACGGCTGGGCCACAGCCCGGCCAGCCCAGCGCCAAACCGCCAGCACCAGGCCGCGCTTGCCGGCAAAACTGGCCCCCAAGCCCCGGTTGCGAAAGCTGCGGCCGCGGTGGTACCTCTGGCACCCAAGGTACTGCCCAAGTCGCATGCAAACGCGGCCACTGCCAAAGTAGCCACTGCCGATGCCAATGCCGATGCCGACGGCGACTGGGAAACCTTTTAGTCCGCCGTCTTGGCGGCTGGCGTGTCCAGGCGCCTAGAATAGGCCGGTGTTCTGAAACAACACCGGTGTTCTCACCCAACACCATTCGCTAGGGGTGTTGGCCTGCGCA
>JAYVNF010000184.1:0-1693 GCA_043758575.1 Rhodoferax sp. | reverse complement strand
ACCACGGTGGCGCGCAAGCTGGCAGACTGAGGGTGTGCGGGGGCACATGGGGTACAGGTGCCAGGCGCTTCTTCTCCGTCTGGGCTTAGCGGTTCAGCGTTGCTGCGTTTCCCAGTGCGGATGCACCCAGGCCGGCGCCGGCGAGGGCGGCAGTGCCTGGCCCTTGATGGCATCGGCAATCTTCTCGGCCATCATGATGGTGGGCACGTTCAGGTTGCCGCTGACGATGAGCGGCATGATGGAGGCATCGACCACGCGCAGGGACTGCACCCCGTGCACCCGGCCCTGGCCGTCGACCACGGCCATCTCGCCCGTGCCCATGGCGCAGGTGCAGCTGGGGTGGTAGGCGGTCTCGGCGCTGGCGCGGATGTGGGCGTCAATCTGCGCGTCGGTCTGCACGTCTTTGCCGGGCGAGATTTCTTCGCCGCGGAAGGCGTCAAAAGCCTTTTGTGCAAACACCTCGCGCGTGAGGCGGATGGCGGCACGGAACTCGATCTTGTCCTGCTCGGTGCTCATGTAGTTGAACAGGATGGTGGGCGCGTCCAGCGCACTCTTCGTTTTGATGCGCACATGGCCGCGGCTGGTGGAACGCATGGGCCCCACATGTGCCTGAAAGCCGTGGCCCTCGACGGGTGAGTTGCCGTCGTAGCGCACTGCCATGGGCAGGAAGTGGTACTGCAAATCGGGGTGCTTGACGCCGGCGGCGCTGCGAATGAAACCACCCGATTCAAAGTGGTTCGTCGCTCCCAGGCCGGTACCAAACGCGAGCCACTCGGCACCAATGGCAGCCATCTTCAGCGGCTTGGTGGCGGAGTACAGGGTGATGGGCTGCTTGCATTCGTATTGCACATAGGTTTCCATGTGGTCCTGCAGATTTTCGCCCACACCCTTGAGGGCCTTGACCACCGGAATGCCCAGCGGTGTCAATAGCTCAGGGTTGCCAATGCCGGAGAGTTGCAAGAGCTGCGGCGAGTTGATGGCGCCGCCGCTCAGAATGACTTCGCGCTTGGCGCGGAACTGTACTAACTTGCCGTTCTGTTCCACTTCCACACCGACAGCGCGTGGGCTTTCTTTTCCTTCAAACAGCAGACGGTGCGCCAGCGTATTGGGTTGTAAAAAGACGTTGCCACGCTTCAGGGCCGGGCGCAGATAGGCCATGGCCGTGCTCCAGCGTCGGCCCTTGTAGGTGGTCATGTCCATGGGGCCAAAGCCTTCTTGCTGGTAGCCGTTCATATCGGCCGTAAACGGATAGCCGGCCTGCTTGCCGGCTTCGATGAAAGCGTTGTAGAGCGGGTTCTCACAGGCGCCGGTGTGCACATGCAGCGGGCCCTCCTTGCCGCGGTAGTCGTCACCGCCGACCTCACGCGTTTCAGCCTTCTTGAAATAGGGCAGGCAGTGGGCATAGGTCCATTCGGGCAGGTTGTGCTGCTCGGCCCAGCCGTTGTAGTCCTGGGCGTTGCCGCGTATATAGACCATGCCGTTGATGCTGCTCGATCCCCCTATGGTTTTGCCGCGCGGGCAGTGCACGCGCCGGCCGTCCAGCATGGGTTCGGGCTCACTCTGGTACTGCCACGTATAGCGCGGATTGGCCATGGGATAGGCAAAGCCGCTGGGCATGTGGATGAAGAGGTTGTGGTCCAGGGGGCCGGCCTCGATCACCAGAATCTTGGTGTTCAGGTCCTCGCCCAGGCGG
>JAYVNF010000183.1:0-1694 GCA_043758575.1 Rhodoferax sp. | reverse complement strand
AGTGCCATACTTGGCACTGGGCGCGGCAGCTTGCTGCACTTGGGCGAGGACCCAACATAAACGACACAGCATGCAAGGCGTATTCAAACTTCTGGTGGACCTGCTGGGCCTGCGGCTCAAAGACAAGATTGCTCTGGAAGAGCGGGTGCGCCACATCCGCGCCACCGCCTGGATTGCACTGCTGGTAGGCGCGGCCTTCGCCCTCTTCAACCTGCTCACCAACGGCATGCTGGCACTCGGCCTGGTGGAATTGAGCGCCGTGCTGCTGTGCCTGCTGCCCGCCCTGTGGTTAAGCCACAGTCCCGCGCGGGTGGGCATTGCCGAGAGCCTGATGCTGGTGGCCGCCGTGGTCATCCTCGGCGGCCTGATTGTGTTCGGTGGCGTGGCCGGCACCGGCGTACTGTGGGTATTTACGGCGCCCTTTCTGGCCTTCTTTCTGGCCGGCCAGCGCCGTGGCTGGTGGTACAGCGCCGGCTTTGTGGCCATCACCGCCGTGTACCTGCGCTGGGTCGCCCCGCAACTGGGTTTTGCCTACCGCTACACCGATGAGTACTCCACCCACTTTGTGCTGGCACTGTGCTTTTATTCGCTGACCGCGGCCGCATTCAACCACCTGCGCACCCGCTTTGAAGAACAGCTGCAGCAGCGTGTGGAGCAGAAGACCGCCGACTCCAAGACCCTGCTGGAACAGCTGCAGTTTCTGGCCACCCATGACGCCCTGACCGGCTTGCCCAACAAGGTGCTGTTGCTGGACCTGCTGCAAGAGGAAATGCAGGCTGCTGCCAATGGCGGCCATGCGCTGGTGGTGTGCAGCCTGCACCTGGAACGCTTTTTTGAACTTTGCAACGTGCTGGGCAGCGCCGGCAGCGACAAGCTGGTGCGCCATATTGCCGAGCATCTGGCCCTGCTGGCCGAAGGCAAGGGCCGGCTGGCGCGCACCGGGCGCGATGAGTTCGTCATCGTCTACCGCCTCAGCAACGCAGCGCTGGCACCCAAGGTGCTGCAGCAGTTCATTGATGAACGCCAATTTTCGGTACGCGAGCAGGGCTACACCCTGTACATCGAGTTCACCCTCGGCCTGTCCCTCTACCCCGACCACTCGGACAACGCCCAGCTGTTGCTGGACAAGGCCGAGCAAGCCATGCTGCAGGCCCGCAAAAGTGGCCAGCAGTGGAATATGTACGACGCCGAGCAGGAGCAGATTTTCGTGCGCCACCACCTGCTCTTTGGCAAGTTGCGCGAGGCGCTGATACGCCAGGAACTGCAGGTGCACTACCAGCCGCAAATCGATTTGCGCACCGGCCGTGTGCTGGGGGCCGAGGCACTGGCACGCTGGAGCGACCCTGCGGGCGTCATGATTTCGCCCAACGTTTTCATACCGGTGGCGGAAGAGTCCGGCCTGATACGCCAGCTCACCAACTGGGTGGTGGACGAGTCCATGCGCGAATGCGCGCGCTGGCACCAGCAGGGCCTGGACCTGACCGTGTCCATCAACCTGTCGGCGCTCAACCTGCTGGACCCGGCCCTGCTGGGCGTGCTGCAGGCCGGCCTGGCCAAAACCGGGCTGCAGGCCCAGCACGTGAACCTGGAAATTACCGAGAGCTGCTTCATGGCTTCACCGGAGCGCGCCATGGAGGTGATTCGCCGCATCCATGACTGCGGCTTCTAGCTTTCCATCGACGACTTCGGCACCG
>JAYVNF010000182.1:0-5575 GCA_043758575.1 Rhodoferax sp. | reverse complement strand
TGGCGGTCAGCGGCATTTCCATGGCCGCCGGCCAGTGGCTGATTCTGGTGGGCGACCGCTTTGGCTTTGTGCCCTTTGCCCTGGCCTCCATCCTGTTTTCCTTTGCCCTGATTCCGATCACTCTGACCCCCGTCGCTGAGCCCGAGGCCATGGAGGTGCCGCGCTTTGTGCTGAAAGAACTGTTCTATATCTCGCCCATAGGCGTCATCGGCACCCTGGGCTCGGGTCTTCTGGGCGGTGCGTTTTACAGCCTGGGCCATGTGTTCGGCCAGGGCGTGGGCTTTAGCGAACGCGGCATTGCCACCTTCATGGCGGCCACCATTCTGGGTGGTGCGGCCTTCCAGTGGCCGGTGGGCCATCTGTCGGACCGGCATGACCGGCGCGCTGTGCTGTTCTGGGTCTGTGCGCTGTGTGCCGCTGTGGCCGCGTTGGGCTTTTACCTGGCGCGCGAATACGAGGGTTCGCTGATTATTCTGGGCATTGTCTACGGCGGTCTGTCCTTCACCGTCTATGGCCTGAGCGTGGCCCACGTCAACGACCTGATCGACTCGGAGCGGGTGCTGGAAGTCACCAGCGGCTTGCTGCTGCTGTACGGCATTGGCTCCACCCTGGGGCCGACCCTGGCCGGCGGCGTGATGGACCTGTTTGGCCCCGAGGCCTTGATGCTGTACTTCGCCCTGGTGCTGGGGGTGCTGGCCGTCAGCGTCTGGGCCTTCGCGCCAGCCAAATACATCCACGCCGAACGCAGCAGCCACAAGACCGACTACGTGGTCATGGGCAGCGGTTCGCAAGCCGTGCTGCAGATGGACCCGCGCCGCCCGGACTTCCAGCACAGCCGCCCGGCGCCGCCCTTGGTGGACCCGGGGCGTTAAGCGGCGCGGTGGCCCGGGCGGGTATGCTCAGGGCAATGATTTCCAAGATGCCATTTGCCCCCCATGCCTGACAGCACGCTTGTCGTCAGCGCCCTGATTGCGGGCTGCCTGTTGGCACTGGCATGCAACCTGGCCTGGCTGCGCCGGCAGAGCCGTCGCAACCAGGCCGACCTGGAGCGCATGCGCAGCAGCGAGGAGCGCTACCGCACCCTGTTCCAGTTCACCACGGATGGGGTGATTTGCCACCACAGCGATGGCACGGTGATTTCGGCCAATCCGGCTGCCCAATCCATCCTAGGCCTGTCCGAGGCCCAGATGCGCGCGCTGGGCCCCTGGCAAGTCTGGCGCGAACTGTCCGATGCCGGCGGTGGCGTGTTGGCAAACGGGTCCATGCCCGTGGTCCAGGCCCTGACCCAAGCACGGCACGTGAAGGACACGATAGTCGGCACCACGCATTGGCAAACCCAGGCGGTGGTGTGGTTGCAGCTGGAGTCGATTCCGCTGCGGCGTGCCACCGAGTCCCGGCCGAACCAGGTGATTGCGGTGTTCATGGATGTGACGGAAAACCGGCGCACCGAAGACCGCTTCCGGGTGATCGTGGACTCCTCACCGAATGCCCTGCTGATGTTCGACCAGGACGGCCGCATGGCCCTGGCCAATGCGGCCAGCCAGCGCATTCTGGGTTTTGCCCAGGACGAGATGCTGGGACGCAATGTGGAGCTGCTGCTGCCCGAGCTGCTGCACTCCGCGCTGCTGCAGCAGCCCCGTGCTGATGCCGGCCTGGTGGCGCTCTTGGCGCGTCACAAGGACGGCCACATGGTGCCGGTGGACGTGGGGCTCAACCCCATCACCACGGCCGAAGGCCGCTTCACCTTGGCTACCGTGGTGGACATGACGGCGCGCCGCGAAGCGGAGCAGGCCATGCTGAGGCTGGCCTATTACGACGTGCTGACCGGCTTGCCCAACCGCCGCATGTTTGTGGAGCGCCTGCAGCACGCACTCAAGGTCAACATCCGGGCCCCCCGGTTTGGGGCGCTGCTGTTTCTGGACGTGGACCACTTCAAGTCCATCAACGACACCATAGGCCATGACGCGGGTGACCTCATGCTGCAGGAAGTGGCGGTGCGTTTGCGCAACAACCTGCGCGACTCCGACAGTGTGGCCCGCATAGGCGGGGATGAGTTTGTGGTGCTGCTGGAGGCACTGGATGCCACGCGTGAGGCGGCCGCTGCCCATGCGCAGGAAGTCGCCAACAAGATACGCACGGTATTGGCCGAGCCCTATAGCTTGCGCGGGCGCATGTTCCCGGGCTCGGTCAGCCTGGGTGTGGCACTGTGGGGTGGCGAGCAGCCGCAGGACGTGGGCGAGCTGCTCAAGCGCTCGGACATGGCCATGTACGACGCCAAGCGTGGCGGACGCAATGCCGTGCGCTTCTTTGATCCCCAGATGCAAGAGGTGCTGGAGGCACGCATGCAGATGGAGGCCGACCTGCGCCGTGCCATTGCCGAGCAGCAGTTTGTGCTGCACTACCAGCGGCGCGTGCGCAGCGACGGACGGGTGCAGGGGGCCGAGGCCCTGGTGCGCTGGATGCATCCCGAAAAAGGCCTGGTGGCGCCAGCCGCCTTCATCCCCCTGGCCGAGGAAACCGGGCTGATTGTGGCGCTGGGGCTGTGGGTGCTGCAAACCGCCTGCCGCCAGCTGCATCTATGGAGCCAGCACCCTGCGACCCGCGAACTCAAGCTGTCGGTGAACATCAGCGCCGCCGAGTTCAAGCGTGACAGCATTGCCGAGGACATTCGCGCCATCCTGCACAGCAGCGGCGCCAACCCCGCGCTGTTGGAGCTGGAGATCACCGAGAGCCTGCTGTTCGAGAATGCACAGGCCTGTGTGGCCAAGATGCATGCGCTGCGCGCACTCGGGCTGCGCTTTGCCCTGGACGACTTTGGTACCGGCTATTCCTCGCTGTCCTACCTCAAGATCTTGCCGCTCTCCACCCTCAAGATCGACAAGAGCTTCGTCCAGGATATCGCGCACAGCCACAGCGATGAAGTCATCGTGCAGACCATCATCCGCATGGGCCAGACGCTGGGCCTGGTGGTGATCGCCGAAGGCGTGGAGACCCAGGCCCAGCGCGACCTGTTGGCGCACCACGGGTGTGAACACTTCCAGGGCTATTGGTTTGGGCGACCGCTGCCGGTGGCGCTTTTTGACGCGGCCTTGCTGTCGGACGTGGACATGGAATCAGAAGCGGACGCGGGCATGGTCGCTGCCCAACTTCCCGGCGCCAGCCCTTCCAACGTGTAAGGCCCAATCGCCGCACGCACCAGGCGCAGGGTGGGGTGGCCCACGGCCGTTGTCATGCGGCGCACCTGGCGGTTGCGGCCTTCGCGGATGACCAGCTCGATCCAGGCGGTGGGAATGTGCTGGCGCTGGCGAATGGGCGGTTCGCGCTCCCCCACTGCAGGCGCAGTCTCCAGCAGGCGCGCGCGCGCCGGCAGGGTGGGGCCATCGTTGAGCTGCACACCCTGGCACAAGGCCTGCAGCGCGGCCGCATCCGGCACTCCTTCCACCTGGGCCCAGTAGGTCTTTTCCAGCTTGAAGCGCGGGTCGGCAATGCGGGCTTGCAGTTGGCCGTCGCGGGTCAGCAGCAGCAAGCCCTCGCTGTCGGCATCGAGCCGGCCGGCCACATACACCCCAGGCAAATCAATGAAATCCTTGAGGCCGCGCCAGCGCCCCTCGGGCGTGAACTGGCTGAGCACGCCGTAAGGTTTGTTGAAGCGGATCAGAAGGGGTGTGGCGGGGTCTTGCACAAGGGGTCTGCTGGCCTCAGGCCGCTGCATTGGGCCGGCCAATCGCCTCGGCCACGATCACGGCCTGCAGCAGCCCGGTGTCGTCGCGCGCATTGGGCAGGTGCTGTTTGGTGACGCTGAGTTTGACCTGCGGGTGCGGCGCGCCCATGGCCACCACGGCCTCAAAGGCCAGCTGCTGCGCCAGGGCTTGCGCCGCTTCCAGTGCGTCGGTCGCGTGCGTGAACTGTTGCGTACCCGTCGTCGCATGCAGGCGAAACAGCCCGCTGCCGTCGCCCATGACTTCCACCGTCACGCTGTGCGCCACCACGCCGGTGGCCGCGCCCACGGCATTGGCCACTTCGCAGAATTCCGGGAACCGCACTTCGCAGCCCAGGCGGCGCTGCACCTCTTCGTAATACACCTTGACCGGCCCACCCACGGCCACCACCGGGATGCTGGGCGTGAGGCGGACAGCAGCCAGGCCGAGCTGGCCCGCGCCCGAGCAGACCGCCTGCGTCAGGGCGTTGTCGGCCATCTCCACGCCAAAGGCGGTTTGCAGAATCGCCAGGCCGGTGAGGCGTACGGTCTCGTTCCACACCGCCTTTGCAAAGGCCTGGGTGCGCTCGGGTGTCGGCAGCTTCATGTCGCGCAGGCGCGTGGCCAGTTGGGTGGCCATGGTGGCAGCCTCCAGCGACCAGTTGACCTGCAGGCCCAGCACGTGCGAGACGTCCGAGGGCGTCAGGCTGCTGACCTGCACCAGGCCCTTGCGCTGCAAGGTGGCAATGGCGCGCTCGGCACTCAGCGACGTGGCCAGGCGGCGCAGGGGCTGCGGTGCGTGGGTGATGGTTTGCAGCGTCTCCAGCTCGCGCGCTGTGAGCCCGTTGTGTTGTTTGTCGCTGTCGGCGGAAAACGGCAGGAGCACAAACTTGCCGTGCAGGGAGCCGCCGCCCTCGATGTCGGCCAGATCGGCCCGCAGCATGTCCAGCACCGCGGGATAGCGCGCGGCAATGAGGGCGACCGGGGTGACGCGCTGCGGGCCTACTTGAATCTTGCCGTTGGCATGCAGGGTGATCTCGCTGTCGCCCCCCAGGCCAATGGTGCGCACGTCGATGGCCCGCACCATGGTGCGCCAGCCGCCCACCTCGGCACCCTCTTCGCGGATCTTGGGGCGGCCGTCTATCAACAGCCCCAAGTCGGTGGTGGTGCCGCCCATGTCCGACAGAATGAAATTGTCCAGGCCGCTGAGCCACTGGGCGCCGACCAGGCTGGCCGCCGGGCCCGAGAGCACGGTCTCTATAGGCCGCGTCGCCACGCCTTCAGCCAGGGCTAGCGAGCCGTCGCCTTTGACGATCATCAGCGGGCAGTCAATCTGCAGCTGCGCCATGGCCCGCTGCACCGCGCTGATCAGGCCGGAGATGCGCGGAATCAGGCGCGCGTTTAGCACCGCGGTGAGGGCGCGGCGCGGCGCATCCAGGGCGGAGGAGAGTTCGGTGGAAAGCGTCACCGGCTTGCCGGTCAAGGCCACGATCAGGTCACGCACCTGGTGCTCGTGTGCGGCATTGCGCACGGCAAAGGCGCCGGCCACGGCAAAGGCATCCACCTTGGGCGCCATGTTGCGCACGGCAGCTTCCAGCGCTGCGACATCCAGCGGGCACACCGCGTCGCCATTGTGGTTGTGGCCGCCGGCTATTGGTGCGATGGGGATGTCGGGAAAAGCCTTGGCAATGCCGGTGCGCTCCACCATGGCGGCGTCAAAGCCGATCAGGATGACGCCGGTGGCGCTGCCGTGTCCCTCAACCACGGCGTTGGTGGCCAGCGTGGTGGACACCGAGACCATGGCCACGTCCTGCGGCGGCACTTCGTGCGGTAGCTTGGCAATGGCCTGGGTGATGGCCTCGGCCACGCCCACGGCCA